>JBJTQX010000140.1:0-5803 GCA_046075855.1 Actinomycetes bacterium | reverse complement strand
TCGGGACGTCCTCGGCCTCCATGACGTCGAGCACGGTGAGCGCGGCCCGGGCCGCGAGCGGCTGGCCGCCGAAGGTGGTGCCGTGGTCACCGGGCCGGAACGCCGCGGCCACCTCGTCCCGGGCCCAGCAGGCTCCGATCGGCATGCCGTTGCCGAGGGCCTTGGCCAGCGCCACGATGTCGGGCCGGACGTCCTCGCCGTGCTCGAACCCGAACCAGCGGCCGGTCCGCCCGAGGCCGGTCTGGACCTCGTCGGCGATGAGCAGCACCTCGCGCTCGTCGCACAGCGCCCGCACGGCCTCGAGGTACCCGGGAGCGGCCGGGATGACCCCGCCCTCGGCCTGGATCGCCTCGAGCATCACCGCGCAGACCCGTTCGTCCATCGCGGCGCCGAGTGCGTCGAGGTCGCCGAACTCGACCTGCCGGAACGTGGCCGGCATCGGCTGGAACGTCTCCTGCTTCGCAGGCTGACCCGTGGCGGCGAGCGCCGCGAGCGTGCGACCGTGGAACGAGTTGAACGCACTCACGATGTGGAACCGCTCGGGGCCGCCGTGCAGCTGGCCGTACCGACGGGCGAGCTTGATCGCACACTCGTTGGCTTCCGCCCCCGAGTTCGTGAAGAACACCCGGCCCGAGGTGCCGGTCGCCGAGGTGAGCAGCAGGTCGATACGCTCGGCGAGCCGGGGCTGGATGTCGTTGTAGAAGAGGTTCGAGACGTGGACGAGCGTGCTCGCCTGATCGGCGATCGCCGCGGCGACCGTCGGGTGCGCGTGTCCCAGCGAGGTCACCGCGAGCCCGCACAGGAAGTCGAGGTACTCCCGCCCTTCGGCATCCCACAGGCGCGTGCCCTCGCCCCGCACGAACGTGACGGGCTGGCGAGCGTAGGTCTGGAAGACGTGCTCCGCGTCGAGCGCGACGAGGGCACCGTGGTCGAGGTGCTCCATCACGGTCCCTCGACCATCGTGCCGATGCCCTCGCTCGTGAAGAACTCGAGGAGCAGCGCGTGCGGGAGCCGACCGTCGAGGATGTGGGCCCGCCGCACGCCGTTGCGGAGCGCGTGGGCGCAGGACTCCAACTTGGGGATCATGCCCTCGCCCGCCTTGCCCGCGGCGAGGAGCGCCTCGAGCCCCGCGAGGTCGGTCCGGGAGATGAGCGTGGACTCGTCGGGCCACTCCGCGTAGACCCCGGCCACGTCGGTGAGGTACACGAGCTTCTCGGCTCCGAGCGCCTCGGCGATCGCACCCGCGACGGTGTCGGCGTTGATGTTGTAGGCCTGCCCGGCCTCGTCGACCCCGACGGTCGCGATCACCGGGATGAGCTCCTGGCCGATGAGGCGTTCGAGGATCGCCGGCTCGATGCGCGACACGTCGCCGACGAACCCGAGCGCCGGGTCGCGCTGCGTCACCGTGATGAGCCCGGCGTCCTCCCCGGACAGCCCGACCGCGTAGGGCCCCTGCTGGTTGATGGACGCGACGACCTCCCGGTTCACCTTGCCGACGAGGGCCATGCGCACGATGTCGACCGTCTCGGCGTCGGTGACCCGGCGGCCGTCGACGAAGGTCGGCTCCTTACCGAGCCGCTGCATGAGGTCGGTGATCTGTGGGCCCCCGCCATGGACGACCACCGGGTTGATGCCGACGAGGCGCATGAGGACGATGTCCTGCGCGAACAGTTCGGCGAGTTCGGGCGAGTCCATCGCGTGCCCGCCGTACTTCACGACGACGGTGCGGCCCGAGAACTCCCGGATGTAGGGCAGCGCATCGGCGAGGACGGCCGCCCGTTCCTGGGCGGTGGCGGTGCGCTGGTCGGTCACGAGGTGCCCCGGTTCTCGTCGATGTACGCGTAGGACAGGTCGGTGAAGAGCACCTCGGCCTCGCCCTGCCCGAGCCCGAGGTCGGCGTGGATGTCGATCTCGCGCGCCGCCATGACGGCCCGGACCGCGGCCTCGTCGTGGGCCGCCTCGATCCCCTGCTCGCAGACCACGTGCCCGCCGTACGAGATCGTGACCCGCTCCTGGTCGATGGACGCACCGCTCGCGCCGAGTTCGGAGAGCACCCGGCCCCAGTACGGGTCCTCACCGTTGAGCGAGCACTGGACGAGCTGGCTCGACGCGACGGCCCGGGCCGCCTGCGCGGCTTGCGCGTCGGTGCGGGCGCCGGTGACCCGGATGGACGCGAGCTTCGTCGCCCCCTCCGCATCGGTCGCCATCTGCCGGGCCAGCGACGCGCACACGCTCGTCATGGCGTCGACGAGCGCCCAGTAGTCGGGGCCGTCGGTGCCGGTGATCGCCGGACCGCCCGCCGCGCCGCTCGCGAGCACGAGGACGGTGTCGTTCGTCGAGGTGCACGCGTCGACGCACAGCGCGTTGAAGGACCTC
This sequence comes from Actinomycetes bacterium, assembly GCA_046075855.1. Lineage (GTDB taxonomy): Bacteria > Actinomycetota > Acidimicrobiia > IMCC26256 > IMCC26256 > IMCC26256. The sequence goes on along the minus strand of JBJTQX010000140.1, from coordinate 3,427 downwards.
GACACCGCAAGGGTGAGCGCCCGCTCGAGCACGTACGGCGTGGCCTCGACATCGGTCGTGAGCACGGCGAGCATGGTCGCCATCGCCGGCGCGAGCATCGCCGCACCCTTCGCCATGCCGCCGACGACCGCGCCGCTCGTACCCACCGGGGCGACGGCCTCCTTGCGGACGGTGTCGGTGGTGAGCAGCGCGTCGGCGGCCGCGGTCGCACCGTTGAGGTCGGCGGCCACCTTCGGGATGCCCGCCTCGATGACGTCCATCGGCATCGTGAAGCCGATGAGGCCGGTCGAGCAGACGAGGAAGTCGCTCGCCGTGAGCCCGAACGCACCGGCTGCGAGTTCGCACATGCGGGTCGCGTCGGCCCGGCCCCGGGCCCCCGTGGCCGCGTTCGCGTTGCCGGAGGACAGCACGACGCCCGCGGCGTGACCGTCGGCGAGGTGGGCCCGGCTCACGAGGACCGGAGCGGCCGTGGCGAGGTTCGTCGTGAAGACCCCTGCGGCCGGCACGGGCCGGCGGTCCGCAGTGACGACGATGGCGAGGTCGGGGGCGCCGCTCGGCTTGATGCCGATGGCCGCACCCCCCGCCTCGAAGCCCTGGGCGGCGGTGATGCTCATGGCATGAGTCCCGTGACGGGGAGACCCGTGGTCTCCGGGATACCGAGGAGGAGGTTGGCGTTCTGGATGGCCTGACCGGACGCGCCCTTCACGAGGTTGTCCATGACCCCGAGCGCGAGCACCCGGTTCGTGCGCCGGTCGTACCGCACCGTGATCTGCACGGTGTTCGCGCCGGTGCAGGCCTTGGTGGTCGGCGGATCGTCGGTGACGACGACGAACGGCTCGTCCGCGTAGTACTCCCGGTACCGGGCGAGGAGCGACTCCGTGGAGAGTCCGTCGACGATCGGGGTCGCGTGCGTGGTCGCGTGGATGCCGCGGATCATCGGCGCGAGGTGGGGCGTGAAGAGCACCTGCACCGGACCGCCGGCGACGTGCCCGAGCACGTGCTCCATCTCCGCGGTGTGCCGGTGCGTGAGCAGCCCGTAGGTCGAGATGGTCTCGTCGACCTCACTGAAGAGCGAGGTGACCTTCGCGCCCCGTCCTGCGCCGGAGACGCCGGACATCGCGTCGACGAGCAGGCCCTCCCGTGCGACGAGGCCATCGGCGAGCAGCGGGGCGAGCGTGAGGCTGCTCACCGTCGGGTAGCAACCCGGCGACGCGACGTGCGCCTTGGCGAGCACCTCCGACCGGAACACCTCCGGCAGTCCGAACGCGAACTGCGCCTGGAGTTCGGGCGCGGTGTGCTCCTCGCCGTACCACTGCTCGTAGACCGCCGGGGCGAGCCGGAAGTCGGCGCCGAGGTCCACCACGTGCGGGACCGTGGCGACGAGGTCCGGGATGACGGTCTGGGACGCGCCGTGCGGCAGGGCCACGAACACGAGGTCGAGCCCGGCCATGGCGGACGCATCGACCGGTGTGTAGGCGAGGTCCGGGTAGGCGGCGGCCAACGACGGGTACAGCGAAGCCACGCGGGCCCCGGCGTTGGAGTCCCCGGTGGCGAGGACGACCTCGGCCTCGGGATGGGCGTGGAGCAGGCGCAGGAGCTCGGCGCCCGTGTACCCCGAACCCCCGACGACCCCGATCTGGAACGACATGCGGGCCACTATACACCGCGGTGCATACTCTTGCGGACCCGGTCCGGGCCCGGCGGCTCAGCGCAGTTCGGCGGCGTGGGCCTCGGTGACCGCAGCGATGCAGGCGGAGCGGGCCTCCCCGACCTCGGTGTCGGTGAGGGTGCGCTCGGGGCTGCGGAACCGCAGGGCGAACGCCACGCTGCGCCGACCCTCCCCCAGTGCCTCGGACCGGAACACGTCGAAGATGCGGACGTCCTAGAGGAGGTCGCCGCCCGCAGCCCGCAACGTCGTGATGACTGCGGCGGCGGGCACGGCATCGTCGAGGACGAAGGCCAGATCCACCCCGCTCGCCGGGAACCGGGAGGGCGCGACGTACCGCCGCTCGCAACGGCTCGCGCCGAGGAGCGCACCGAGTTCGAGCTCGGCGGCGACGACCGGACCGGCGAGGCCGTGGACCGTGAGCACCTCGCGGGCGATCTCGCCGACGTGGCCGACGACGGCGCCGTCGACGATGACCGCGGCAGTGCGACCCGGGTGGAGGCCCAGCACGGTGGCCGCTTCGGTGCGGGCGTCAGCCAGACGGAGCGCATCGACGAGGGCGTCGACCGCGCGGATCGCGTCGTAGACGTCCACGGGTCGGTCCGCATCGTGCGGACGCCCGCGACGGGTGCCCGCGATCGCGACGGCGACGTGATCGCGCTCGTCCGGTTGGAGCGCGCCGTCGGTCGGTCGACGGAACACGTGGCCCGTCTCGAAGAGTGCGACATCGGCGTTGCCCTGGGCCGCGTTGTACGCGACGGCGCCCAGCAGGCCCGGGAGGATCGCGGGGCGCAGCACCGACTCCTCGGCCCGCAGCGGGTTCGTGAGGGTCACGGTGTCGGCGTTCGTGTACCCGAACGGGGTGACGAGCGGTTCGGCGAGGAGCGAGAGCGTGTACGCCTCGGAGCAGCCCGCACCGACGAGCGCATCGGCGACGAGTCGGCGCTGGGCCTGAGCCGAGGTGAGCCCACCCACGTGGTCGGGGTTCGACGGCAGGGTGCGCGGGATCGCGTCGAGGCCGAGCCGGCGGGCGACCTCCTCGATGAGGTCGATCTCCCGCTCGATGTCGGGCCGGAAAGTCGGCACGACCGCAGTCGTGGCCTCCGGGCCGTCCGGTTCGCAGGTGATGCCGAGCGGGGCGAGGAGCGCGACGACCTCATCGGTCGAGAGCGCGGTGCCGAGCACGTGGTTGACCCGGGCGGTGCGCACGGTCACCCGCGGCGCCTCGATGAGGGTCGGGTACGCGTCGACGACGTCGGCGAGCACGCGGGCCGCCGCGTGCTCGACGAGCAGTTCGACCGCTCGGTCCGATCCGGCGAGCACCGCGTTCGGGTCGATGCCCCGCTCGAAGCGGGCGCTCGACTCGCTGCGCAGGCCGAGGCGCTTCGAGGTGCGCGAGACGGTCATCGGGTCGAAGTACGCGGCCTCGAGGACGATCTCGGTGGTGTCCTCGCCCACCTCGGCCGCCGCGCCGCCCATGATCCCGGCCACGGCCTGGGGTGCGTCGTCGGCCCCGCAGACGAGCAGGTCCGCCCTCGTGAGCGTGCGGGTGACGCCGTCGAGGGTCTCGATGGTCTCGCCCTCGGAGGCCCGACGGATGCGCAGGCCGCCGCCGGGCAGGCGGTGCCGGTCGAACGCGTGGAGCGGCTGGCCCCGCTCGAGGAGCACGTAGTTCGTGATGTCGACGACGTTCGAGATCGGCCGCATGCCCGCGAGGGTGAGCCGCCGCTGCATCCACTCGGGCGACGGGCCGAGCGTGAC
>JBJTQX010000139.1:0-20774 GCA_046075855.1 Actinomycetes bacterium | reverse complement strand
CTCGACCTCGAGCGCGGAGAGTTCATAATCGAACTGAGCCGTGTAGGACCCTAAGCCGAATCCAGTCCGCACCTCGTCGATGCGACGGCGTGGCCCGACCTGGCCCGGGCGGCCCGCGGCGCAGCGGCCAAGCGGACCTTCGACCTCATCGCCGTGGTCGGCACGGCGCCCGTGTGGGTCCCCACGGTGGCCGGGCTCGCGCTCGCGGTGCGCGCGACCTCCCCGGGTGGGGCGTTCTTCGTGCAGCCCCGGGTCGGTCGGCGCGGCCGCATGTTCGGGTGCGTCAAACTGCGCACCATGCGGGCCGATGCCGAGGAGTACCTGCGCGAGCTCCTGGACCGCGACCCGGCGCTGCGCCGTGAGTTCGCTCGGGACTTCAAGCTGCGCTGCGACCCGCGGATCACGAAGGTCGGGAAGGTGCTGCGGGTCACGGGTCTCGATGAGCTCCCGCAGCTGCTCTCGGTCCTCTCGGGCGAGATGAGCCTGGTCGGCCCCCGTCCGGTGGTCGAGGACGAGACGGCCTACTACGGGCCCTACCTCGAGCTGGTCCAGTCGCTGCGCCCGGGGCTCACCGGGCTCTGGCAGGTGTCGGGCCGCAACGACATCCCCTACGAGCAGCGGGTCGCGCTCGACGTCGAGTACGCCCTCACCCGCACGTTCCTCGGCGACCTCCGCATCATCCTGCGCACCCTGCTCATGGCGTTCCGGCCGCGGCAGCGGGGTGCCTACTGATGCGGGAGATGCAGGGGGCACGCGCACGACGGTCGGAACCTGCGATCGAGGTCGCGATCGTCGGCGCGGGCCCGTACGGCCTGTCGTTGGCGAGCCGACTGCGGCAGGCCGGGGTGCCGTTCGAGATCTTCGGCGAACCGATGGGCGCGTGGCGGCACGGCATGCCCGAGGGCATGCTGCTGAAGTCCTCCTCGGAGGCGTCCAGCATCGACGGCCCCGAGGGTTCGGGCTTCGAGGAGTTCGTGGCCGCCGCCGGGCTCCCGGCCTACGAGCGGAGCCAGCAGATCCCCATCGACACCTTCGTGGACTACGGCATGTGGTTCACCGAGCACCATGTGGGCGGGGTGCGCCCGGAGTGGGTGACCCGGGTCGCGACGCGCCCCGGCGGGTTCTCGCTCGAACTCACGTCGGGGGAGACCGTGGGGGCTCGCCGCGTGGTGGTGGCGAGCGGTCCGTTGCCGCACGCGCACCTCCCCGAGGTGCTCGCCGATGCGCGCCGCGCCCAACCCGACCTCGCCGCCCGCATCACCCACCTCTCCGAGCACCACGACCTGTCCGGGTTCGCAGGCCGTCGCGTCGCCATCGTCGGCGCGGGACAGGGCGCGTTCGAGACGGCCGCCCTCCTCCACGAGGCAGGGGCCCACTCGGTGACCGTGCTCGCCCGAGTGTCGGAGATGACCTGGACGAGCCCGCCGCGGGAGACCGGTCGGACCCGGCTCGAGCGGCTGCGCGCCCCCGAGTCGCAGCTCGGCGGCGGCTGGCCGCACCGGATCCTCGAGTCGGGCGCGCGGCAGTTCCGGCACCTCCCGGCCTCGACCCGCCTCTGGGTGCTCGGCGAGGTGCTCGGCCCGAAGGCCGCGTGGTGGCTGCGGGATCGGCTCGACGGCACCGTCGACATCCGCACCGCCACGGTGATCCGTGAGGTGGCGCCCACCGCGGACGGCCTCCGACTCGGGCTCGCCGAGGGGGACGCCGTGGTCGACACCCTCGTGGTCGACCACGTGATCGCGGCGACCGGGTTCCACTACGACGTCGACGCGATCGGCGAGCTCGACCCGGCCCTGCGGGCCCGGGTCGCCCGGGTCGGAGGGTTCCCGCAGCTCGACGGTGCGCTCGAGAGCAGCGTGCCCGGGCTCCACTTCACCGGGCTCGCGTCCTCCGCCACGCTGGGGCCGTCGACGCGCTTCGTGTTCGGGAGCGCGATCGCGTCGCCCCTGCTGGCCCGCGCCATCACCCGCACGGCGCGCGCCACCGCCCGGCCGCTCGGGCCGATCCCGGCGCGGGCCGACGCCGAGCTCCCGCGGGTGGCCCGCGCGCGGTGACGTCCGTGGAGGCCGACGCTGCGGTGGTGAGCGGTGTCGAGGCGCGTCGTGTGGAGGCCGGGACCCTCGGCACTGCGGCCGTGGTGGCTCTCATCGTGCTGCTCGGCAACTCGCTGGGCTTCGTCCGCGACCTCGTGATCGCGGGGCTCTTCGGTGCGTCGGTCCGCACCGACGCGTTCCTCGTGGCCTGGACGGTCCCCGAGGTCACCTCGACCCTCCTGCTCGAGGGCGCCATGGTGTTCGCGTTCGTGCCGCTGCTCACCGACGAGATCCAACGCACCGGCACCGCGGCGGGGCTCGTCCGCCGCTCCCTGCTGCCGCTCGTGGGGCTCCTCGCCGCCATCGCCGCGGTGGTGGCGATCGCGACGCCCCTCGTCGTGCGCATCCTCGCGCCCGGTCTCGCCGGGAACGCCGACGCGGTTGCGTCGCTGCGGTGGGCGACGCTCACGATCCTGTTCCTCGGCACCGCGGGGTACATGGCCTCGGTGCTGCGGGCGCACGACCGCTTCTACGTCGCCGCGGCCGTCTACCTCGCGTACAACGTCGGCATCATCGCCATGATGGTGCTGGGCCACGGCCGGTTCGGGGTGGTGAGCGCGGCCATGGGGCTCGCGGTGGGCAGCGCGCTCATGGTCGCGGTCCAGACCCCGTCGTTCCTCCGGACCGTCGACTGCCGCGGGCTCGCCTGGCGGGTCGACCGCGGGCTGCTGCGGGAACTCGCGGTGTTCCTCCCCATCGGGCTGTTCTTCTTCGTGCGCCAGTGCCAGGTGTTCGTCGAGCGCTTCCTCGGCTCGTACCTCGCCGAGGGTTCGATCTCGCACCTCAACTTCGCCACGAAGACCGCGCAGGTCTCCACCACGCTCGTGCTGGCAATCGCGGTCGTGAGCTTCCCGGCGTTCGCCCGGGCCGCGACGGCTGGGGATCACGGGGCGATGCGGGCGACCTTCGAACGCACGGTGCGGGTGGTGGCCGCGCTCATCCTGCCGGCCTCCGCGATCCTCATCGTCTTCGCGCACGCCATCGTGGGCACGCTCTACGAGCGCGGCGCGTTCGGCGCGGGCGAAGTGAGCGCGACCGCCACCATCATGCAGATCTACGCGATCGGGCTCATCGGGCAGGTCCTGGTGTCGGTGGCGGTGCAGCCGAGCTTCGCGACCCGGCGCGACCTGTGGAGGCCGTTCGTGGCGGCCGCGATCGGGCTCGGGGTGACCATCGTGGTCGACGCCTCGCTCCTCGGCCCGCTCGGTGCCCGCGCGCTGGCCCTCGGCAACGCTTCGGGGATCATCACGATGGCGCTCGTCCTGCTGCTCGGCGCGCGGCGGCAGATCGCCGGGCTCGATCTCCTGCGGATCCTGCTGAGCGTGGTGCGGCTCACCGCCATCACGGCGGTCTCGGTGGGCATCGCATGGGGGTTGGTGACGGTGACCCCGCTCCACGAGACCCCGGCGCTCGGCGTCGCGGTGGGTGCGGCGGCGGTGCTGCTCGTCTACGCGGGCCTCTGCCGGGTCGCAGGCGCACCCGAGATCGAGCCGGTGCTCGACCTCACGGTCCGACGGTTGCGCCGCTTCGCCCCCGCTGAGGGGACGCGCGCCGGCGGTCGGTTCCACCGACCGGTGCCCACGATCCTCATGTACCACTCGATCGGGGAACCCGACGCCGACCCGCACGCGATCTGCGTGTCCCCCGAGCGGTTCGCCGCGCAGATGGCCCAGCTCGCACGGTGGGGCTACCGGGGCGTCGCGATGCGCGAGCTGCTCGAGGCGCACGGCGCGGGCCGCGACGAACGGCTCGTCGGCCTCACCTTCGACGATGGGTACGAGGACTTCCTCACCGCGGCGGTGCCGACCCTCACCCGCCACGGGTTCACCGCCACCGTGTTCGTGGTGGCCGGAGCGCTCGGCGGCTGGAACGACTGGGATCCCGAGCCCCGGCTCCCGCTGCTCGACGCCGAGGGGATCCGCGCCGTCGCGGCGGCGGGCATGGAGGTCGCGGCCCACAGCGTGTCGCACCCGCACCTGCGGGCCATCGCGCCCGAGGCCGCGACCCGGGAGGTGGCCGAGGCGCGCACGCTGCTCGAGGCCGTCCCCGGGGTCGAGGTGACGGGGTTCGCCTTCCCCTACGGGGACGGTGACGACTCCACGGCCGAGCTGGTGCGGCGGAGCGGCTACGACTACTGCTGCTGCACGAAGGTCGGCAGCGGCGACGGCCGCGATCCCTGGATGCTCCCGCGCCGGTACGTGGGTCAACGCGACGGCTGGCTGCGGCTGCGGGCGAAGCTGATCGTCAGGCCCTGAGGTGCGGGTGCTGCACGTCATCACCGGCCTGCGGGCCGGAGGGGCCGAGATCCAGCTGCTCGAGCTCGCCCGGCGGACCCGCCACGAGGTGGAGGTCGCCGCGCTCTACAACGTCGGCGTGGTGGGCGAGCAGCTGCGCGACCTCGGGGTGACCGTGCACGACCTCGGCATGGCCGCATCGATCGACGCCCGAGCGGTGCCGCGGCTCGCGGGGATCATGCGTCGGGGCCGGTTCGACGCCGTGCACTGCCACCTCTTCCGCGCCACCCTCTACGGCACCCTCGCGGCGCGCCTCGCCCGGGTGCCGGTCCTCGTCGTCACCGAGCACTCGCTCGGGGAGACCCTGCTCGAGGGCCGCGAGCTGACCCGCGGGGTCCGCCTGCTCCTGCGCACCGCGCTGCGTCGAGCCGACGCGGTCGTCGCGGTGTCCCCGGTGGTACGCACGCGCCTCGAACGCCTCGGCGTGTCCGGTGCGCGCATCCGCACCGTCCCCAACGGCATCGACCTCGACGGGTTGGCGTTCGACCCGCACGCCCGCGCCACGACCCGGGAGGCGCTCGGTCTGGCCCCCGACACCCGGGTGGTCGGCAGCATCGGTCGGCTCGCGGCGTCGAAGGGGTTCGACCGGGTGCTGCGCGCCCTGGCCCTGCTCGGCCCCGAGGTCCGGTTCGTGCTCGCGGGGCACGGCTCCGAGCGCGACGCGCTCGAGCGGCTCGCGGCATCGCTCGGTCTCGGCGATCGGCTGCTCCTCCTCGGGGAGCGCCGGGACACGGCGGCGCTGCTGGCGGCCTTCGACGTCTTCGTGAGCGCGTCCGATCCGGGAGCGGAGACCTTCGCGGTGGCCCCGCTCGAGGCCCTCGCCTGCGGCCTCCCCGTGGTCGTGACGACCTGCCCTGCGCTCGAGGGGGTGGAGGACCCGCGCGTCGTCTGGAGCGCACCGGACCCGCGTAGACTCTCCGACGATCTCACGATGGCGTTCGGTGCGAACCCGGACCGCACGTCGACCCCGCAGGCGCTGCTGGCGACCTGCTCCGTCGAGCGGGTCGTCGCCGAGATCGACGAGGTGTACCCCGAGATCCGCACGGCCCGCAGCGGTCGGCGGCGATGGATGACCGGAGCGTGACGTGGTGACGGGGGATGCAGGTTCGGTGCTCGGGCTCCTGCTGCGCCGCTGGTGGGTGCTCCTCATCGCCCTCGTGGTGGGTGCGGGTGCGGGGGTGGCCATCGCGCAGACCCGGCCCGATCGCTACACGGCGACCGCCTTCCTCATCGGCCGGCCCAGCACCGACGCCACCACCGACTCCGCCCTCGTGCTCGCCTCGGGCAAGGTGTACTCGCACCTCGCCACCGACCCGCTCATCGTCGGGCCCTCGTTGCGTCGTGCGGGGCTCCCCTTCGACCCGAAGCGGGTGAGCCGTATCGTCACCGCGGTGCCGGCCGCCGACAGCCCGGTGCTCGAGATCCGCGCACAGACGAGTGCGCCGCGTCGCTCGGTGCTCTACGCGGACACCGTCGCCGCGGCGGTCGTGCGGGCGAGCGCTCGGCTCGGCGCCGAGACCGGCTACGAGATGCAGGCCCTCGGGGCCGCCACCGTGCCCGCGGCACCCGATGGTCCGGGGACCTCGGTGTTCGCGGTGGCCGGCGGTGCCATCGGGTTGCTGCTCGCGATCGCCGGCGTGGTGATCGCAGGTGATCGCTCCGCCGCCCCCTCGCGCACCCTGCGGGGTGGGTCCGGCGGTGATCAGTCGGCGGGTTCGGCCGGGTAGAGGCTGATGCAGGTCAGGCACCAGACCTCGGGCTCCGGGACCACGCGGCGGGATCCCGGCGCATCCCAGGACTCCGGGGTCAGGTAGACCCGGCGCACCCGCACCACCTCGACGCTCGGCGTCCCGCAGTTCTCGCAGTCGGTCATCCCCCCACCCTCGCGCCGGGGCGGTCGGCCCGACGAGCCCGGGATCGGTCCGGTGGACAAGCCCCGGGAAGGGTCCGGTACGCTGATCCCCGGCGCCGGGAGCCGTTCGTGCCCTGGACGTCGGAGGTGCGAACACGATGGAGACCGCAGCCCGTGGTCGCCCCCTGACCGCGCCCGCCGTGCGGGCGCGCAAAGGCGGCGAACCCCTCGTCATGGTGACCGCCTACGACGCGCCGAGCGCGCGGGTCGTGGACCGTGCCGGCGCCGACATGATCCTCGTGGGGGACTCCCTCGCGATGGTCGTGCTCGGTTACGACGACACGCTGCAGGTGACCACCGCGGACATGGCGCACCACGTGGGCGCCGTCGCGCGTACCCGCCCACGGGCCCTCGTCGTCGGCGACCTCCCGTGGATGAGCTACCACGTGTCCCGCGAGGAGACGGTCCGCAACGCGGCAACCCTCGTGCGGGCCGGGGCCGGCGCGGTGAAGCTCGAGGGTGGCCGCAAGCGCCTCGACGCGATCGCGGCGATCCTCGACATCGAGATCCCGGTGATGGGGCACCTCGGGCTCACCCCGCAGTCCATCCACGCGCTCGGCGGGTTCAAGGTGCAGGGCAAGCAGCTCGACGCGGCCCGGGCCATCGTCGACGACGCCATCGCCCTCGCCGATGCCGGGTGCTTCGCGATCGTGCTCGAGTGCGTGCCGGACGGCGTGGCCCGCATGGTCACCGACGCGGTGGACGTCCCGACCATCGGCATCGGCGCGGGTCGCCACTGCGACGGGCAGGTGCTCGTGTTCCACGACCTGCTCGGGTTCGAGGACCGGTCGGTGCCGAGGTTCGTGCGGCGGTACGCCGATCTCCAGCAGGACGCCACCCTCGCGGTGGCGCAGTTCTGCGACGACGTCCGGGCCGGCTCGTTCCCGTCGAGCGACGAGACGGACCACATGACCGACCAGATGCCGGCGGCCCTCCAGCTCTACGCGGGGGAGGGCGCCGCCCCCGACCGGGAGCAGCCCGCCATCCCCTGATCCCGGTTCCCGGCGGGCCCGGCGGTCTGTCACAGCCCGCCCGTAGGGTCCCGGCCGATAGCTCCGCGTCGGTCTGCTGCTACCCTGCCGACTCCCCGGAACGGCACCACCGGTCCGGGGGCTGACAACTGCACACCCTGCTCCCCGGCGTCCGGTGCCCGACACCGATCACGGACCAGGGAGCCCGCAGCCGAACGCTGCGGCCCGAAGGAGGTACGAAGCCCTTGAGGCCGTACGAAGTCATGGTCATCTTCGACGCGGAGCTGGAAGAGGAGAAGATCCGGTCCAGCGTCGAGTCGTCGCTCGAGCTCATCGAGTCGCAGGGCGCCCAGCGCGGTCCCCTCGACATCTGGGGCAAGCGTCGGTTCGCCTACGAGATCAAGCACCGCTGGGAGGGCTACTACGTGGTCTTCCAGGCGAAGGCTGAGCCCGCGGCGATGGACGAGCTGCACCGGACCCTCTCCCTGTCCGACGAGGTGATCCGCCACAAGGTGCTGCGCATCCCCGACCGCGTCTACGGGCGCCTCGGTGGGGTCAGCGCGGTCCCGGCGGAAGAGGAGGAGTAGGAACGATGGCCGACAACACGATCACCGTGGTGGGCAACCTCACCCGCGATCCCGAGATCCGCTACACCGCCGGCGGGCAGGCCAAGGCGACGCTCGGCGTCGCGGTGAGCCGCCGCTGGACCAACCGTCAGACCAACGAGACCGAGGAGCGCACGTCGTTCTTCAACGTCGTGGTCTGGGGCGAGATGGCCGACCACTGCAGCGAGTCCCTCCAGAAGGGCATGCGCATCGTGGTGACCGGTCGGCTCGAGCAGCGGTCCTGGGAGACCGAGCAGGGCGAGAAGCGCAGCGTCGTCGAGATCGTCGCCGACGAGGTCGCACCGAGCCTCCGCTGGGCCAGCGCCGAGGTGCGCCGGGTCGAGCGGCGCGGCGGCGACTTCGGTGGCGGTGGTGGCGGCGGCGGTGGCGGCGGAGGCCGCCAGACCGCGAACGAGCCCGCAGCCCCCTACGACGGATTCGGCGACGAAGAGCCCTTCTAGGGCCCGTCGCGCGACGCAGAGGAGAACAGCACACCATGGCAAGGGACAGCAGGGACCGGCGCAAGTCCGCAGCCGCGGAACGGCGACGGCCGCAGAAGAAGAAGGTCTCGATCCTCGTCAGCGAGGGCGTCGACTGGATCGACTACAAGGACGTGAACCTGCTCCGGCGGTTCATGTCCGAACGGGCCAAGATCCGGGCGCGGCGCGTGACCGGCAACAACACCCAGCAGCAGCGGGAGATCGCCCGCGCCATCCGGGTGGCCCGGGAGATGGGCCTGCTGCCGTACACCGTGCGGCAGGTGACCCAGCGCTCCAAGGGCGGCCGACGTGACCGCGACGACCGCGGGCCCCGCGAGGAGCGGGCACCCGAGGCACCCGTCGTGGAGACCCAGACCGAGGAACTGCCCGAGGGCGTGACGGTCGAGGGCGCCGAGACGGTCGAGGTCGTGGTCGAGGCTGCGTCCGCCACCGAGGAGGTGTCCGAGTGAAGGTCGTGCTGCGTGCCGACGTCGAGAACCTCGGCAAGAAGGGCGACCTCTGCACGGTCGCCGACGGGTACGCCCGGAACTACCTCGTCCCCCGCGGGCTCGCCATGCGGGCCACGAAGGGCGTCATCGCCCAGGCCGAGGCGATGCGGCGCAACCGGGACGCCCGGGACCGCCGCGAGCGCGAGGCGGCCGAGGCGGTCGCGGCCCGGCTCGCCGGGCAGCGGGTGACCGTACCGGCACGGGCCGGGGAGGGCGGCAAGCTCTTCGGGTCCGTCACGAACGCCGACGTCGCGCACGCGCTCAGCGCGCTGGCCGGCACCGAGATCGACCGCCGGTCGGTCGACCTCGCCGAGGCGATCAAGGAGCTCGGGGAGACGAGCGTCGGGGTGCGGCTCCACGAGGGCGTCACCGCGACCGTCACGGTGGAGGTCGTCGCCGAGTAGGCGTCGCCCGGATCCGAGTACGCCGACGGGGCCCGGTCGTGAGACCGGGCCCCGTCGCGTCCGGGGGTGCCGTGTCGCACCCCGGGGCGATGCTGGCCCCGGGCATCGGTCGTCCACAGGGCTGTGGACGCGCGGGGCCTCCATCCACAGCGAATGCACAGGAGATTCCCAGGCCTGTCCACTTCCTTCCCACAGGCACCTTCCGGCACGATGCCCGGGCGCGGTGGGGCTCGGGTCGACCGGGACGGGCGCGACGAGACGAGGAGCGGCGTGGCCCAGTCGATCGAAGATGCCCGGCGTGCGCAGCGCACCGCTGCGGGTGGGCGGATCCCCCCGCACAACCTCGAGGCGGAGGAGTCGCTGCTCGGGGCGATGATGCTGTCGCGCGACGCGATCACCGCGGCGGTCGAGGCCCGCGTCGACGAGAGCGACTTCTACAAGCCCGCGCACGGCCACATCTTCAACGCGGTGATGGCGCTCTACAGCCAGGGCGAGCCGGTCGACCCGGTGACGGTCGCGGAGGAGTTGCGGCGCGCGGACCTGCTCGAGCCACTCGGCGGGAAGCCCGCGCTCATGCGGATCCAGGCGGGTACGCCGGCGAGCGCGAACGCATCGCACTACGCGCGCATCGTCGGTGAGCTCGCGCTGCTGCGGCGGCTCATCGCGGTCGCCGGCGAGATCGCCGAGAGCGCGTACTCCCAGCCCGACGATGTGACCGACACGGTTGATCGAGCCGAGGCGCGCATCTTCGAGGTGGCCGAGAAGCGCGTGGCCGAGTCGATGGTCCGGCTCTTCGACACGGTCGGCGAGACGGTCGAGCAGCTCTCGACCATGTACGAGGGTCCCGAGGGCACCGTCACCGGCTCGCCCACCGGCTACGCCGACCTCGACGCGCTGCTGCTCGGACTCCAGAAGTCGACCCTCGTCATCGTGGCGGCGCGACCGGGTATGGGCAAGACCTCGTTCGCGCTCGGCGCGGCGGCCAACGTCGCCATCACCTCGCGCCGGCCGGTCATCTTCTTCAGCATGGAGATGGGCTCCATCGAGCTCACGAAGCGACTGCTGGCCTCGGAGGCCAGGGTCGAGGCGCGCAAGCTGCAGACCGGCAACCTCACCGATGCCGACTGGACCCGCCTCAACACGGCCATGGCGCACCTCGGCGAGGCGCCCTTCTACATCGACGACAACCCGCACTGCACCGTGATGGAGATGCGGGCCAAGGCCCGGCGGATCAAGGCCCGACACGGTGACCTCGGGATGATCGTGGTCGACTACCTCCAGCTCATGTCGACCCCGGGTCGGACCGAGAGCCGTCAGGTGGAGGTCAGCGAGCTGTCCCGCGGCCTCAAGATCCTCGCCCGCGAGCTGGACTGCCCGGTCGTCGCGCTCGCCCAGCTCAACCGGCAGCTCGAGTACCGCCAGGACAAGCGGCCGATGCTCGCCGACCTCCGGGAGTCCGGCTCGATCGAGCAGGCCGCCGACGTCGTCATGTTCATCTACCGCGACGAGTCCTACAACGCGGAGAGCGATCAACGGGGCACCGCCGAGATCCTCGTCGCCAAGCACCGGAACGGCCCGACCGGCAGCGTCCGGCTGGCCTTCCTCGACCACTACACGAAGTTCGCCAACATGGCCCGCGAGTGATCGCGATCCGGGCGCGTGCGGTTCGCGGACCGCCCTCCCGGTGTGGCATGGTCCGGAGGTCTCGCGGCACTCGTGCCGTCCGGGGGTGGAGAGACGTCAGCAGCGACGGGGGCGATGTGCCCGCGTCCGACACGTGAAAGGGAGCACGGGTGAAGAGACTCTTGCGGTTCGGAAGCCTGATCGCCGTGGTGGCGCTGGTGGCCGCGCTGTTCGCAGCCTGCAGCAGCGACAGCGACAACGACAGCGGTTCCGGTGGCGACGACAGCGGCAAGACCAAGGTGGCCTTCGTCTACGTGGGCCCGGTCGGTGACGCCGGCTGGACCAAGAAGCACGACGACGGCCGGAAGTACCTCGAGCAGCAGCTCGGCGACGAGGTCGAGACGAGCTACGTCGAGAAGGTGCCCGAGGGTCCGAAGTCGGAGGCCACGTTCGAGCGCCTCGCGCGCGAGGGCAACAAGGTGATCTTCGCCACCTCCTTCGGGTACGGCGACGCCATCTTCAAGGTCGCGAAGAAGTACCCGGACGTGAAGTTCGAGTGGGCGACCGGCTACAAGACGGCGGAGAACGTCGGCACCTACTTCGGTGCGGCGGAGGAGGGCCGTTACCTCTCCGGCATCGCGGCCGGTGCGGCCAGCAAGTCCGGGAAGATCGGCTACGTCGCGGCGTTCCCGATCCCCGAGGTGCTCCGCGGCATCAACGCGTTCACCCTCGGTGCCCAGTCGGTGAACCCGAACGCCACGGTGCAGGTCGTGTGGACCTCCACGTGGTTCGGTCCGGAGAAGGAGAAGCAGGCCGCCGAGTCGCTGCGCGACGCCGGGGTCGACGTGCTCTCCCAGCACCAGGACTCGCCCGCCACGGGTGAGGTCGCCGAGGCGGCCGGTCTGAAGTGGGTCGGCTACAACGACGACCTGGAGCGGTTCGCGCCGAACGCGTGGCTCACCGCGTCGATCTGGGACTGGGGCCCCTTCTACGTGGCGACCGTGCAGTCGGAGATCGACGGCACCTGGAAGTCCGACCAGTACTACGGCACCATCGCCGACGGTCTCGTCGGGCTCGCGCCGTTCGGCCCGTCGGTGTCGCAGGCCACCAAGGACCAGATCGCGGCGAAGCAGACCGCGATCGTGGACGGTTCCTTCGTGCCGTTCACCGGACCGATCTACAAGCAGGACGGATCGGTGGTGGTTCCGGCCGGCGAGACGGCCAAGCTGAGTGACCTGCTCGAGACGGACTACTTCGTCAAGGGCGTCATCGGCGACATCCCGAAGAGCTAGGCGTTGGGCGCGCACTCCGCGCCCGAGGGGGTGCGTCCGGGGGGAACCCCGGGCGCACCCCCCATCATCTCGGCGCGCCAGATCGTCAAGCGGTTCCCCGGCGTGGTCGCCAACGACCGCGTCGACGTGGACCTCCGGCGCGGCGAGGTCCATGCGTTCCTCGGCGAGAACGGCGCGGGCAAGAGCACGCTCGCCGCAGTGCTCTGTGGCCTGTACGTCCCCGAGGAGGGCGAACTCCTCATCGACGGCGAGCGCACGGTGCTGCACAGCCCGCGTGACGGTCTGGCCCGGGGCATCGGCATGGTGCACCAGCACTTCCGGCTCGTGGATCGCTTCACCGTGGCGGAGAACGTCGTCCTCGGCGACCGACGGCAACCGTTCCGGTTGCGACGCGGGTCGATGGACGACACCGTTGCCGCGATCGCGGAGCGCTATGGACTGCCGCTCGACCCGCGGGCCCACGTCGGCGACCTCTCGGTCGGGCAGCGCCAGCGGGTCGAGATCGTCAAGACCCTCCACCAGGGTGCCGAGGTCCTGCTGCTCGACGAGCCGACGTCGGTGCTCACCCCGCAGGAGGCGGACGCGCTCTTCGCCACGGTGCGCGCCATGACCGCCGACGGGAAGGCGGTGGTGTTCATCAGCCACAAGCTCGGCGAGGTGCTCGAGATCGCCGATCGCATCACGGTGATGCGCGACGGTCGGGTCACGGGCGACGTGGCCGTCGCCGCGACCAGCCGCGAGGAGCTGGCGCGGATGATGGTCGGGCGCGACGTCGACCTCTCGGCTCGCCGGGCCACCGCCGCGGCGGGCGCCCCCGTGCTGCGGGTCGAGGACCTCACGCTCACCCGCGGCGGGTCGACGCCGGTCGACCGTGTGTCCCTCGAGGTGCGGGCGGGCGAGATCGTCGGGATCGCCGGGGTCTCGGGCAACGGCCAGCGAGAGCTCGCGGACCTCATCGCCGGGGTCGAGCCACCGACCGCGGGCACGATTCGGGTCGGGGAGGCCGACGTCACCGGACGCGGGCCGCGTGCGGCTCGGGCCGCCGGGCTCGCCTACGTGCCCGAGGACCGGCTCGGTACCGGGCTCGCCCCGGGGCTGTCGATGGTCGACAACATGCTGCTCACCCGACCGCGTGGGTTCATCCTCGACCGTCGGGCCGCCCGCGCCGAGGCGGCGCGGATCATCGACCGGTTCGAGGTCAAGACGACCGGGCCCGACGCGCCCGCCGGCCTGATGTCGGGTGGCAACGCGCAGAAGGTGCTCATCGCCCGCGAGCTCGACAGCACCGATGGGGAGCACACGGCTCGGGTGCTCGTCGCGGCCTCTCCGACCCGGGGGCTCGACGTGGGCGCGATCGAGACGGTGTGGGGGATCCTCGATCGAGCCCGCGACCGCGGCGAGGCGATCGTGCTCATCAGCGAGGACCTCGAGGAGGTGCTGGCCATCTCGGACCGCGTGCTCGTGCTCTTCGAGGGCCGCATCGTGCATGAGACGAGCGCAGCTGACGCGTCCCGTGAGGCCATCGGGCTCGCGATGGCGGGGGCGACCGCGTGATCATCGGTCGGTACGAGGTGCTGCTCGAGCAGCGCACCGATGTCCGTCGCTCCTCGGCGGTGGTGGTGCCCGCGGCCTCGATCATCGGCGCGCTCGTGATCGCCGGCATCTTCCTCGGCCTCACCGGGCACCCGGCGCTGTCGGTCTACCAGCGGCTCGTGCGCGACGGCTACGGGTCGTGGTACGCGTTCACCGACACGCTGGCCCAAGCCACGCCGCTCATCCTCACCGGGTTGGCCGCCGCGTTCGCGTTCCGCATGAACCTCTACAACATCGGGGCCGAGGGACAGCTCTACGCGGGTGCGATCGCCGCGTCCTGGGCGGGACTCGCGATCGCTCCGAACCTCCCGGGCCCGCTCGCCGTCCTCGTGGTGCTGCTCGCCGGTGCGCTCGGCGGTGCCCTGTGGATCCTCATCCCGGCGCTCGCCCGGGCCCGGTTCCAGGCGAGCGAGATCGTCTCCACCCTGCTGTTCAACTACGTGGCCCTCTACCTCATGCAGTACCTCATCTTCGGGTCGGCCTCGTACTGGCGCGATCCGAACTCGAAGAACTTCCCGCAGGGCAAGCCGCTCCCGGATGTCGCGCACTTCCCGCTGCTCCACTTCCCGAGCGATGTCGCCGGCCTGCGGTTCCCGTCCGGGGTGACGAGCGTGCACCTCGGGTTGCTCGTTGGGTTGCTGGCCATCGTGGTGCTCTGGTTCGTGACGAGCCGCACCGGGTTCGGGTTCGACACGCGCGTGGTGGCGAACTCCGAACGGGCCGCCCGCTACGCGGGCATCCCCATCGCCCGCACGGTCGTGGTCGTGCTGCTGGTCTCGGGCGCGCTCGCCGGGTTGGCCGGGGCCGGCGAGGTCGGCGGCCGGGCCTACGCGCTCGACCCGAACGGTCTCGTGCTCGGACTCGGCTACACGGGGATCGTCGTCGCCGCCCTCGCCCGGTACAACCCGTTCGCGGTCGGCATCGTGGCGTTCCTCCTCGCCGGTCTGCGTACGGGGGCTGAAGCGCTGCAGACCGCGTCCGGTTCCCTGCGGGTGCCGATCGCGATCGCCTTCATGCTCGAGGGCGCGATCCTGCTCGCGGCGCTCGGCGGTGAGGTGTTCCGACGCAACCGCCTCGTGGTGCGTCGGATCTCGGAGGTCACGGCGTGAACACCTGGACCGCGGTGCTGGCCTCCGGTGGCATCAACCACAACGTCTGGGTGATCGCGCTCGCTGGCGCCATCTCCTTCGGCGTCCCCCTCACCCTCGCGGCGCTCGGTGAGATCCTCGCCGAACGTTCGGGGGTGCTCAACCTGGGGGTCGAGGGGATGATGCTCGTGGGCGCGGTCACCGCATTCCTCGTGGCCGATGCGACGCACGAACCATGGCTCCCATTGGTCGCCGCGATCCTCGCCGGTGCCGCACTCGCCGCGGTGCACGCGTTCCTGTGCATCTCGCTGCGGGCCAACCAGATCGTGAGCGGACTCGCGCTCGTGATCTTCGGCAGCGGGGTGGCCCGCTTCCTCGGTCAGCCGGTGGAGGGCGAGCCCCGCGGTGCGCAGGTCGTGGCCATGCGGGTGCCGGGATTCGCCGACCTCCCGGTCGTCGGCCGCGTGCTGTTCCAGCAGGACGTGCTCGTGTACGCGACGGTGGTCGTCACCGCCATCGTCGCCTGGTACCTCGTCCGCACCCGTCCGGGGCTGGCCCTGCGGGCGGTCGGGGAGTCGCCGGCCACCGCCGATGCCGCCGGGGTCGCGGTGGCCCGGGTGCGGTACGCCCACGTGATCTCGGGCGGTGCGTTCGCCGGTGCCGCGGGGGCCTACGTCATGCTCGTGCGCGCACCGTCGTGGAACGGCGAGGCCACGACCGACGGCATCGGGTGGATCGCCCTCGCCCTCGTGGTGTTCGCGTCCTGGCGCCCGTGGCGGGCGCTGGCCGGCGCGGTGATCTTCGGGTTCGCGCTGCGGGCCAACTTCACCCTGCAGGCCGCGGGCATCCGGGCGGTGCCCGCCGAGATCCTGTCGATGGTCCCCTACCTGCTCACCATCGTCGTGCTCATCGCGCTCGCGCCGACCGCAGTCCGTCGCCGGGCGGGCGCGCCGGACGCGCTCGGCCAGCCGTACGTGCGGGATGAGCGCTGAGCGACGGTGGATGGGGCGGGTCTAGGGTCGCCGGATCGTGACGGAGGGGAACATGACCGAGACGTCGAGCATCGACATGGCCACGGCACCGCGTGAGGTGTTGACCTACGAGCGCTTCGGGATCGCGGTGCGCCAGCTCGCGACCACGGTGCTCGAGAGCGGGTTCCAGCCGGACTGGATCGTCGCCATCGCCCGGGGCGGTCTCATCATCGGTGGCGCACTGGCCTACGCGCTCGGCCACAAGAACATCGCGACGGTCAACGTCGAGTTCTACACGGGCATCGACGACCGGCTCGACGTGCCGGTGGAGCTGCCGCCGGTGCTGAACCTCGACGACCTCGTGAACCGTCGGGTCCTCCTCGTCGACGACGTGGCCGACACCGGCGAGACCCTGCAGATGGTGCTCGACAAGTGTCGGCCCGCGGTCGAGGAGATCCGATCGGCCGTGCTGTACCACAAGCCGCGTTCGGTGGTGGTTCCCGACTACGCGTGGCGCAGCGTCGACTCGTGGATCGACTTCCCGTGGTCCGCGCTCCCGCCCGTGGGAACCGACACCGAGGCCCCGTGACCGCGCCCGCGCACGCGCCCCGCGGCGTCGGTGCGCGGTTCCTGCGCAACCCCGTGCTCTGGACCATCGTCGGCCTGCTCGTGCTGTCGATGGTCGCGCTCCTCGTCGCCGGGACCGATGTGGTCGTCGGGAACCGGGCCCGGGAGGCCGCGCGACAGGGTCGAATCGCGCCCTTCTACCTCCCGCCGGTCGGCTGGCGGGAGGCGGCGCCCGGAACCTTGCTGCGATCGGAGCCGCTCGGCGCGGCGATTCCGGGTGGTCGGACCTGGCGGGTGCTCTACCGGAGCGAGCGCGGCGACGGCACCCCGACGGTGTCCTCGGGCATGGTCATCGCCCCACGCGGGGGCACCCCGCCCCCCGAGGGACGCCCGGTCGTCGCGTGGGCCCATGGGACGGTGGGGCTGGGGGACGCCTGCGCGCCGTCGCGCAGCGCCAAGCCGCTCGGTCAACTGACCTGGGCGGAGGGGATGCTGCGAGCCGGGTTCGTCGTGACGGCGACCGACTACTCCGGGCTGGGAACCCCGGGTACCGAGCGGTACCTCATCGGGGCCGACGAGGCGCGGGACGTCCTGAACTCCGTGCGTGCGGCGCGGGCCATCCCCGAGGCGGCGGCGGGGACCGCGATCGGGGTCTACGGGCACTCGCAGGGTGGCCACTCGGCGTTGTGGACGGGCACGGTCGCCCCCACCTACGCGCCCGAGCTGCGTCTGGTCGGCATCGCGGCCGGCGCGCCCGCGGCCGAACTCGCCGCCCTGGTCTCGCTCCAGGATCGCAGTGCGATCGCGTGGGTCATCGGGCCGGAAGTGGTCGCGGCCTGGCCGCTCGACGATCCGACCCTGTCGCCGCAGGCCATCGTCAGCCCGGCGGGCCTGCGCTTCGGCGCGGCGATCGGGCGGCGGTGCATCCTCGAGGGCGCGCTCGAGGGGATCGTGCTCCAACGCTTCGGGAAGCGCTACTTCCTCGGCGATCCGAGCCGCGAGCCGACCTGGGCGGCGGCCTTCGCCGCGCAGACCCCGCCGCCGCTCCCGCCGACGATGCCCGTCCTCGTCGCGCAGGGACTCGACGACACGGTGGTGCTCCCGCCCACCACCGCCCGGCTCGAGCAGCGGTGGTGCGCGGCTGGGAGCCGGCTCACGGTGGCCTGGCTCGGCGACCTCGGCCACGTCACCACGGGGCTGACCGCGGGCCCGCTCGCCTCGACCTGGTTCCAGCAGCGCTTCGCCGGCGTGGAGGCCGGATCGACCTGCGGCACGGTGAATCCGGTCGACGCGGCCCGCTGACCGACCGGCGCGGCGCGCCGCGACTTCCGCAGATCAGAAGAGACGGGTCTGCGGGAGCTCGTGCCCACGCAGTGCGTCGAGGTCGACCTCGACGCACTCGACCTCCCGGCTCTCGGCGAACACCCGGGCCTGCGGCTTGATGCGGGTGGCGACGAACATCCCGCGGGTCGGCGCGAGTCGGCTGTCGAGGTCGAGGCGTTCCTGGTACCGCAGGAGTTGCTCCACCCCGGCGATCTCGCCGACCCGCTTGATCTCCACCACGACGGCCCGACCGTCGGCGTCGCGGCAGAGCAGGTCGACCGGGCCGATGTCGGTCGGGTACTCCCGCTTGATGAGGGTCAACCCGTCCCGGAGCGATTCGACCCGCGCCGCGATGAGCGCCTGCAGTTCGGCCTCGACCCCGTCCTTCTCGAGGCCCGGGTCGTCGCCGAGGTCGACCGTGTGGTCGTGGAGCACCTCGAGCAGCGAGACCGTGAGCGTCTCGCCCTTCGGGTTCGTGGCGACGAGCACCCCCTCCGCCTCGCGGATCTCGCAGGGCGGGGTCATCCAGTTGAGCGGCTTGTAGGCCTTGGCGTCGCAGTGGACCGCGATGGAACCGTCCGCCTTGAGGATCACCAGGCGGATCGCCTCGGGCAGGCGCGCCCCGAGCCGTCCTGCGTACTCCACCGTGCACCGCGCCACGACCATCCGCACGGTCCCGTCATAACACGGCCCGGACCGGCGCGTACGCTCCCGGCATGTCCTTCTACGACCAGGTGCTCCGTGAGCTGGTCGCTGCGTTCGGCGCGGCGCTGCTGCTCGGCAACGGGTTCGCGTTGCTCCGGCGCCGGGCCGATTCGCAGGGGAACGGTGGCGGGCGACGCGACTCGGAGCTCGCGCAGGCGCCCGTGGGTCGGACGGTCGCCTTCATGGCGCTCGGCGCGGTGATGCTCGTTGCGGGCGTCGCCGCGCTCGCGGTGTCCTGAGCGGGAAACCTCGGTAGCCTCCGCACCGTCACGTCGCCGATCGGAGGCCCCATGCGTCGGATCACCCTCACCGCGTTCCTGCTCGTCGGCGTCCTCGGAGCCGCAGGGTGTTCGAAGGTGCAGGACGCGGCCCAGCAGGCGGCCGATCGGGTGCAGTGCGGGGCGACGGAGCGGCTCGCCGATCGCCTGCCGGACGCGGACCGACTCGACCCGTCGCAGATGCAGCAGGGTGCGTCCATCGCGCGCCGCATCGGTGACGTGCTCGGTCGCCTGCCGGGCGATCGGGTTCCGGTCTCGGTGACCGAGGGGCTCGACCGCGCTGCGACCGAACTCGACGCGGCGTCGGCCGACTTCGCCGCCGACCCGGCGGCGGCACAGGCCCGAGCGGCGGCGGCCATCGCCGAGGTGCGTACGGCCATCACCGGGGCGACGGCCGACCTGGGCTGCTGATTCCCTCAGCCCGGGAGCGCGAACCAGACGGTCAGCCCGTACTTCGCGCCCGCGGTCACCGGTGCGGTGCCGTGCGGGTGGGTGACGAGCGACGGCCACGCGACGAGGCGGCCGACCTCGAGGTCTCGGGTGTCCCAGGATTGGCGGGGGAAGCAGAGCTCGCCGCCCGTGTAGCCGTGGTTGAGGCGGACGCTCGCGCTCACCTGGGCCACGTCGTGGTGGAGCGGCAGGTGATCGGTCACCGGACCCGGTTCGTACCGGATCACGAACGCGTCGTGGATCGGGGTCACCGCGACCTCGGGCCAGTGCGCGACCAGGCGCGGCCAGACCGTGGCCGCGAGGTCGGCCTCGAGGCGCTCGATGAGCCGCGGGTCGATCGACCGCAGCGACACCTCGAGTCCAGGCACCGGGTCGTCGGGGTCCGGGGTCCAGCGGTTCGCCGCCTCGACCACTGCGATGAGGTCGGCGCAGGCCGCCTCCGTCCAGCACGGCATCGTGAGGATCTCCGGGGCTTGCTCGCGGGCGAGGTCCCGGGCGTGGGCGGCGACCGAGAGCCCGCCCTCGGCGACGAGGCGTTCGAGTCGTACCGCGCTCGGCTCTGACCACGCGTCGCGCAGGGCCGTGAGCTCCTCAGGTGCGCCGACCACGGCGACCGGGCGTTCCGGTCCGGCCGCGAAGCCGCGGTCGACCGCGACGACATCGGTGCCGGTGCCGTCGAGCACGCGTACGACCTGACCACCCAGGTCGAGGACGAGGTCGTGCGCACCATCAGCGAACGCCGCGAGCAGCCGAGCGAGCGGCGTCCCGTCGCGGGACGCGAGGTCCTCCAGCAGCGCGCGCACGGCCGGCGCGGGTCCGGCGAACGCGCCCGGGTGCGGGTGGCACCGGGAGGGACGACCCCCGAGCTGCTCCTCGAGCTCGGCGATGAACCGGTCGTCCGGCCCGAGGGCCGCGGTCGCCGCACCGACCGCGATGCCGCCCTCGAAGAGCGCGATCGTCTCGGCGATCGCGTGGTCGTCGAGTGCGGCCAGCCCGGCGCCGATCGGCAGGATGACCGTGAGGTCGTCGGCCGCCGCACCCGCGAGCTGCGTCGCCGCGTCCCCGGCGTCGGTCGCGAGTACCCGGTGGATCTGCATGGCGGGGAGTCTGCCCGACCGCTCAGATCGGGAGGTCGACGCGCAGCAGCATCGCCGCGCCGTCGTCCGGTACGGCCCAGAGCACCGAATCCGCGTCGGTGGCTTCGTACCAGGATGCGTTGAAGGTGATGGGGCGGTCCGCGGGCGACCGGTCGGGCACCGGGAGCAACTGGCGGAGCGCGAGCCGCTCGTCGAGGATCGCGATCGCGCCCTGGTGAGGTCCGTAGGCCGCGCCGGTGCCGGTCGCCACCACCCAGCCGTCGGCTCGAACGGTGGCGTCCTGGTAGTCGACGATGTGCTGGGGGTTCTCGACCCGACCGATGACGGTGCCGGAGCGGTCGAGCAGCAGCAACGTGCGCGAACCCCAGGTCCCGGCGACGAGGCGACCGTCGGGCCGCGGCACGAGGAACCCCAGGTGGTCGGGGAACTCGAAGCGCGTCTCCACGGTGCCGCCCGCGCTCACGGTGACGACGTGCGTACTGCTCGCCGGTCGGTACTCGGCGACCGGCACCCAGAGGAG
>JBJTQX010000138.1:0-3984 GCA_046075855.1 Actinomycetes bacterium | reverse complement strand
CAAGAAGGACATCATCGTCACCGGCGGCGAGAACGTAGCGTCCCGCGAGGTCGAGGAGGTGCTCCACCACCACCCGGGCGTGCTCGAGGTCGCGGTGGTCGGGGTGCCCGACCCCCACTGGGGCGAGGCGGTCTGCGCAGTCGTGGTCCCCCGCCCCGGGGCGACGGTGACCGCCGAGCAGGTGGTGGCCACCTCGCGCGAGCATCTGGCTTCCTACAAGAAGCCGCGCCACGTGGTCGTCGTCGACGTGCTGCCGCGCAACACCTCGGGGAAGGTCATGAAGCACGTCCTGCGCGACCAGGTCGCCGAGATGCTCGGTTCGGGATCGTGACCGAGGCGCACGCGGTCGCTGACGCCGAGGGCGCGATCGCCGCCTTCGAGCGGGACGGCTACGTGCTGCTGCGCGGCGTGCACGACGAGGCCGAGATGGACGCACTCGCGCTCGAGATGGAGCGGCTGCAGGCGGAGGTGCGCACCGGGGCGCTCGACGACCAGCACCGCGACGTCGTGCTCGGGGACTCCGCCACCGACGTCGAGGCGGAGCACGTGAACTACGTGTACTACGCGACGCGGCACTCGGACCTCGCGGATCGCATCGTGCACGCCGAGGCGGTCGTGGGCCTCGTGCGAGCGCTGCTCGGCCCCGACACGTGGCTGCTCGACTACGAGCGGTTCGGCGTCGTGTACCAGGACTCCCGCCCGGGCGCGGAGTCCGCGTACTCGCGGATCGGCTGGCACACCGACCGGCAGTCGGGGCCGCACCTCGCGGTCTGGCCGTCGATCGCGTTCACCGTGCACCTCGACGGCACCTCGCCGGCCAACGGGTTCCTCCGGGTCGTACCCGGGTCGCACCGCCGCGCCACCGACGGGCTCCCGCCCGCCTTCGAGCCGGTGGAGGGCGAGGTCGCGATGTACGCCCGACGGGGTGACGTGCTGCTGCACCACTGCGACCTCTGGCACTCGGCGGCCCGGGCCACCGAGGATCCGCCGGGCGGCGTGCGACGCCACCTGCGCGGCGGGTGGTACACCGGGGAGCCGCTCGCCGTCGGACACGGCGTCGCGGACTTCGTGAAGAACGCGCAGCGGTGAGGGGAGTCCGACGGTGACGGAACGCACGCCCGACGAGATCATCGCCGAGATCTTCGGCACCGATGAGGGCCGGAGCGACCCCTACCCGCGGTACCGCGCGCTGCGCGAGCAGGCGCCGGTGCACCGGGGGTTCGGCGGCGCGCTCACCTACCTGAGCCGGTTCGACGACTGCCGCACGGCCCTGCTCGACCCGCGGCTCGGCAAGACGCCGGCCGACGAGGAACCGCCCGCGCTCGATGCCGGGGGTGGTACCCGTCGACCCCGGCGGAACGAGGAGCCGGGCACGCGGTCGATCCTGTTCCTCAACCCGCCCGACCACACCCGCCTGCGCGGGCTCGTGAGCCGGGAGTTCACCCCGAAGCGGGTCGACGACCTGCGACCGCGCATCGACGAGCTCACCCTCCCCCTGCTCGACGCGATGGCGGCCGCCGGTGAGGTCGACGTGATGGAGGCGCTGGCCTGGCGCCTCCCGGCCACGGTCATCAGCGAGCTCGTCGGCGTGCCCGACGAGGACCGCGAACGATTCCGCGGCATCGTGCGCGACGTGGTGGTGCTGCTCGAGGTCGGCACCTCCGAGGCCGAGCAGGCCCGCGGACTCGAGTCGGGTGCCCGCCTGCGCGAGTACTTCCGCGACCTCATCGCCCGGCGACGGGTCGACCCGGCCGACGATCTGCTCTCCGCGCTCATCGCGGTCGAGGAGGCGGGCGACCGGCTCACCGAGGCCGAG
Organism: Actinomycetes bacterium; assembly: GCA_046075855.1. Classification (GTDB taxonomy): domain Bacteria; phylum Actinomycetota; class Acidimicrobiia; order IMCC26256; family IMCC26256; genus IMCC26256. The sequence goes on along the minus strand of JBJTQX010000138.1, from coordinate 2,168 downwards.
CTCATCACGACGATGGTGCTGCTGTTCGCCGCGGGCTTCGAGACGACGACGAACCTCATCGGCAACGGACTGTGGCTGCTGCTGCGCCACCCGGAGCAACTCGCGCTGCTGCGCGAGGACATGCCGGCCCACCTCGACGGCTTCATCGAGGAAGCCCTGCGCTACGAGGCGCCGGTGCAGCTCAACGCGCGGTGGGTGTTCGAGGAGATCGAGATCGGCGGCGAGGTCATGGCGCCGCGCAGCACCGTGGTGACCTTCCTCGGTGGAGCGAACCGCGACCCGGCCCGCTTCACCGACCCGGAGACCTTCGACATCACCCGCCGCGACAATCAGCCCCTGTCCTTCGGGTTCGGCATCCACCACTGCCTCGGCGCGCACCTGGCCCGGGCCGAGGGGCGGGCGGTCTTCGCAGCGCTGCTCGAGCGGTTCCCCCGCATCGAGCTGCTCGAGGAGCGCCCGCCGACCCGCGGCTTCACGCTGCGCGGGCTCGAGCGCCTGCCGGTGCGCCTCGGCTGAAGCGGGGCGCCGCGGGTCAGTCGCCGAAGAGCAGCAGGGTCGACGAGTACGCAGTGAGCGTGTTGTTGTCGACGTAGAGGTGCTGGGTGCCCGCGCTGATGTCGCGGAAGCACCGGCCGATGATGCTCGGCTCCCGCAGCCCGTCCGAACCCGACCAGGTGTAGGCGAAGCGGGCCGCGTCGGCCGCGACCCGGGTCGCGTACGTCGTGGCCTGGCGCATGCGCTGGGCCTCGACCGGGGTCGGTGCGCCCTCGGCGATGGCGGTGAACTCGGCCTGCTCGAACGCCTCGTAGGTGAAGGAGCGGGCCGCCCGCATGGCCGCGTCGTGCATCGCGAAGTCGTGGAGGAACAGCTGCTGCTCGGCGATCGGGTCGCCGCCGAGGCGCTGCTTGCGCCGGGCGAGGTCGAGCACCTCGTCGAGCGCACGGCGCCCGACGCCGAGTGCGAACCCCGCGTGCCCGGCCGCGGTGATCCCGAACAGGCCGATGCGGTACACGCCGCCGCCCCGCTTGGGCTCGGCCTCGAGCAGCGCGAAGGTGAAGTCGGGATCCACCGACTGCGAGCGCACCGCGTAGTCGAAGGACCCGGTGCCCTGGAGCCCGAGCACGTGCCAGCCGTCGCGCAGCTCGACCTGCTCCCGCGGGATGAACGCGACCCGCATGGCGGGCATACCCGACTCGAGGGTGACGGGCTCACCGTCGCGCTGCTCCATGAAGCCCGCGCCGAACCAGGTCGCGTGGTGGCACCCGCTGCCGAACCGGTAGTCACCGTCGACCACGAGCGCGTCGCCCTCGCGACGGCCGGCCCCGATGGGGCCGAACATCCCGGCGATGATGCCCGGGGCGTCGTTCGGGAACAGCGTGCGCGTCGCAGCGTCCTCGAGGTAGATGCTCGCGAAGCAGGTCGAGGTCGCGTTCGCCATGAGCGACCAACCCGTCGAGCCGTCGGCGTAGGCGAGCTCCTCGAACACCTCGATGGCGGTGCGGGTGTCCGCCTCGGCCCCGCCCAGTTCGTGGGGCACCATGACCCAGAAGAGGCCGGCGTCGGCGAGCGCGTCGACGACGGTGCCCGGCATGGTGCGCTGCTCCTCGGAGCGCGCGGCCTCGGACTCGACGAGCCCGCGCAGCGCACGGGCCCGGGCGACGGGATCGGTCGGGGCGGCGATCGTCATGGGGCGAGGATACGACGCCCGGCGCTACGTTCGCACCCGTGAGCGACGCCGAGACCCCCCACGGCTACCCCGACTTCCCCGGCACGGTGGGCCGCACCTTCGCGGGGTCCACCGGCTGGTGGCCCGAACGCGCCACCCCCCGACGCGGGGCACCGAACGTCGTCATCATGCTGGCCGACGACCTCGGCTACTCCGACCTCGGCTGCTACGGCTCCGAGATCCCGACCCCGCACCTCGACGCGCTCGCAGCGCGGGGCGTGCGCCTCACCAACTTCCACAGCACCCCGATGTGCTCGCCCACCCGGGCCGCGCTCCTCACCGGTCTCGGTCCGCACCGGGTCGGCTTCGGGTCGGTGGCCCACTCCGACTCCGGGTTCCCGGGGTACGCGATGGAGCTGCCGGATCGGGTCGAGACGCTCGCCGAGGCCGCCCGGGCCCGCGGCTACGCGACGCTCATGGTCGGCAAGTGGCACCTCTGCAA
>JBJTQX010000137.1:0-12841 GCA_046075855.1 Actinomycetes bacterium | reverse complement strand
GTGGGAGGGGAAGAACGGCGACCGCAAAAAGGAGGGGAGAGCAAATGGCGGGGGGCGATCCCCCCCCCGCCCCGCGGACCACGCCGGGCTCGTGGACCACGCACGCATCGGTGGCGAGTGGGACCGGAGCGGTCGGACCGTGTCGCTCTTCGACCTGCTGAGCGCCGAGCTCGCCGCGGGCTGACCCGCGTCAGTCCCGGTCGCGCCAGACCGGGGTGCGCGGCGGATCGAAGTCTGCGGGGAACACCTCGCCGTCGATCGCACGGAACGCGAGGTCGACCCAACGAGCGGCACCCGCCAACGGCTGCGGCAACCGCTCGCGCGGGAAGAACCCGACCGCGCGGGTCTCGAGCGGGTGGCCGCGCAGCTCGCCCCCCACCATCCGGCAGTGGAACACGAGCGAGTAGAGCGGGAGGTGGGCGAACCCGAGGCGCAACCCGTCGAGCACCGTGATGAGCTGCACCGGCTCCACCTCGATGCCCGTCTCCTCGTATACCTCCTTGATCGCGACCTCGGACGGGGAGTACCCGACGTCGGCCCAGCCGACCGGGTAGAGCCACACCCCCGAGTCCGCCCGTTGCGTGAGCAGGAGCTCCCCCGCCTCGTTGCCGACGATCGCGGCGACTGCGACCTTCGGGGTCACGTAGCCGGGCACGCCCGAGCCCACCGCCATGACCCAGGACTCGAAGAGCGCGTCGGCCTCGGCCTCCTCGATCGCCGCGGCGCGGATGTCGGCAGCGATGCGCAGCACCTCCTCGAACCGTTCCTGCTCGTAGAGGCTCTGCGTGAATCCGAGTCCGGTCCGGGCAATGCCGGAGAGCGCCTCGGCCCAACGCAGCAGGTCGACCGCGGAGACGGCGGGCGTCGGATCCATCGGGCGAGCCTAGGCCGGACCCGCGCCGCCGCCGAGACCCCCGAGCACGGTGGCCCGCAACCGCGCGATGGCCGCCGGATCCACGATCCGACCCGACGCGTCGCACACGTAGAACACGTCGACGATGCGATCACCGATCGTCGTCGCCCTGGCCGTCCGCACGTCGTACCCACCGTCGGCGAGGATCGATGCGAGCTCGGCGAAGCGACCCACCGCATCGTCCGCATGCACCTCGATCACCGTCGCAGTCGTCGACGCGAGGAGGTCGACGGTCACCGACACCGGCCCGTCGATGCGCCCACCGCGTCGGTAGGCGGCAGCCCGCTCGGCGAGTTGGGCCCGCAGGTCGCCGGCCCCGGCGATCGCCGCCTCGACACCCCGCGCCGCGCGGTCACGGCCCCCGGCATCGCCGAGACGTCCGAACCGGTCCGTCCCGGTGAACACCTCCACAGCCATACCCGCATCGTCCGAGGCCGCGTCGACCGATCGCACGTCGAGCCCGGCGAGCGCGAGCGCCGTCGCGACGGAGGCGAGCAGCCCCGGCCGGTCGCGGGCCACCACGGTGCACCGCAGGTCGCCATCAGAGGTCGTCGACCACTCGACCCGGTCCGACCCGGCGCGGAGCGCCGCCTCGTGGTCCTCGAGGAGGTCCCCCGCAGCCTGGGGCATCCGGTCCCGAGCCAGCGCCGCGAGGGCCCGATCGCGCAGTTCGGCGACGAGCGAGGCCTTCGCCGCGCTCCACGCGGCCGGACCCGTGGCCCGCGAGTCGGCGACGGTGAGCGCGTGGAGCAGCACCACGGACGCCGGATCTGCGGCCCGGGCCGTGAACCGCTCGATCGTGGTCGGATCAGCCAGGTCCCGCCGCGTCGCGGTGTCCGCCATGAGCAGGTGGTGACGCACCAGCCACTCGACGCGCGCGACATCGGGACCCGCGAAACCCATGCGGGCGACGCAGGTCCCGGCGAGCCGAGCACCGACCTCGGCGTGGTCCCCGCCCTGGCCCTTCCCGATGTCGTGGAGCAGCGCCGCGAGCAGCAGGAGGTCGGGACGATCGAGGTCGGCCACGACCTCGGCATCAGGGCTCCCGGGCGGGGCGTCGAGGAGTGCGGCCGCTTCGGCCGCCGTCTCGAGCAGGTGCCGATCCACCGTGAAGCGGTGGTACGCGTTGCGCTGCGGACGGGATCGGACCGTGCGCCACTCCGGGATCACCGTACCGAGGATCCCGAGGTGGTCGAACGCCTCGGCCACCGCGATCGCCGGGTGACCGGCTCGCCACCACCCGGTGAACGCCCTGCGGTCGTCCTCATCCCATCCCGGAGCGGGAGCGTCGCGCAGCCGCTCGAGCGTGGCCCGTGCGATCCGACCCCCGTGACCCGCGGCCGCCGCAGCCACGCGCAGCACCGTGGACCGGTCGACCGGCGTGCGCTCCGCGAGCGAGACCGTGCCCTGCCGCACGAGGAGTCCGTCGCCCACCGGTACGGCGTCCCGTGACCGACGTGCCGTCCGGCCCCGCGGCGGATCGCCGAGCGCCGACCACGCCTCGGTCGCGATCCACGACACGGCCCGGGCCCGGCCGGCCAGGTGCTGCACGAGTGCATCGGCATCGGGCGCGCCCACGAGCGGTGCGACCGCGTCCTGGTCCTGGAGGGCGAGCCGATCGCCGGCGCGCCCCGTGGTGCGGTGGAGCGCGACCCGGACGTCGAGCAGGGCCGCGTTCGCGGCGGCGAGCACCTCGAGGTCGCCCGAACGGAGCGCGCCCGCACCCACGAGCGCCGCCGGGCCGCCGGGACCGAGCGCCCACCCGGCCCACCCGAGTGCGTGGAGGTCCCGCAGCCCACCGCTCCCCTCCTTGAGGTCGGGCTCGAGCACCTCAGCGACCGGGCCCGGTCGTTCGCGCCGCCGCGCCGCCGCCGCTGCGAGTTCGGCGATGAGTGCATCCCGCCGACGACGAGCGAGCCGTCGAGTCCGGTGCACGAGCGTGCGCGCGTCGTCCACGGCCTCACCGCACACCACCCGCACGTCGAGCAGCGAGGTGAGCGTGTCGAGGTCCTGCTCGGCCAGCCGGAGTGCTTCCCGGGGGGTGCGGGCCGCGTGGCCGAGCACGAGCCCCGCGTCCCAGAGCGGGTACCAGAGCGCGTCGGCCACCGCAGCGACGGTCGGCTCGCGGTGGAGCAGCAGCACGTCGACATCGGACGCCGGACACAGTTCCCGGCGTGCGAAGGAACCGAGCGCGAGGACTACGAGGTCACCGCGCGCCACCGGGGCGTAGGCGTCCCGGATCGCCGCGTCGACCGCATCGCTCAGCGCCGCCCCGAAATCGGCACCCCGCACGGAGCGGTCCGCGACGAGGGCGTCGCGGCGTGCCCGCAACGGGTCAGAGCGCGTCAGGACCCGCCTCGCCGGTCCGCACCCGGTGCAACGCCTCGATGGTGGACACCCAGACCTTGCCGTCGCCGATCTTGCCGGTCCGGGCGGTCTCGAGGATCACCCCGACGATCCGGTCCACGTCGGCATCGTCGGTGACCACCTCGACCCGCACCTTCGGCACGAAGTCGATCTCGTACTCGGCGCCCCGGTAGACCTCGGTGTGACCCCGTTGCCGACCGAACCCCTGCACCTCCGAGACCGTGAGTCCCTGGATGCCGGCGTCCTTGAGCGCGTCCTTCACATCGTCGAGCTTGAACGGCTTGATGATGGCGGTGATGAGCTTCACCTTCGTCCCCTTCGGTCAGGCGCGGTCGAACGCGTAGCCGGTCTCGGAGTGCTGGCTGAGGTCGAGGCCGGTCTCCTCATCCTCCTCGCTGACGCGGATGCCGCCGGGCATCACCGCCCGCAGCAGGAGGGCGATGGCCGCGGTCACCACGAGCGAGAAGACCACGGTCACGGCCACCGCGATCGCCTGGTCGCCGAGCAGGCCCAGCCCACCACCGGCGAACAGCCCGTCGCGGCCGGCCGCGTTGACGGCCCGGTCCGCGAAGAGCCCGAGCAGCAGCGACCCGAGGACGCCGCCGACCAGGTGCACGCCGATGACGTCGAGCGAGTCGTCGTAGCCGAACCGGAACTTCAGGTGCACCGCCCAGAAGCAGACGAACCCGGTCACGAGCCCGATGACGATCGGGGCCATGCCCCCGACGAACCCCGCGCACGGTGTGATCGCCACGAGTCCGGCGACCGCCCCGGAGGCCGCACCGAGGGTGGTGAAGTGACCGAAACGGATCCGCTCGACCACCAGCCACCCGAGCATTCCCGCCGCCGCGGCGAGGGTGGTGTTGACGAAGGCGGTCACCGCCACGCCGTTCGCGGCGAGCGCCGAACCTGCGTTGAACCCGAACCACCCGAACCAGAGGATGCCCGTACCGAGCAGCGTGAGCGGGAGGCTGTGGGCCCGCATGGGGTGGTTGGGCCAGCCCCGCCGACGGCCGAGGATCACGGCGAGGGCCAACGCGGCGATGCCCGCGTTCACGTGCACCACCGTGCCGCCCGCGAAGTCGAGCGCCCCGAGCTTGAACAGCCAGCCCGAGGGTGCGAAGACCCAGTGCGCGACCGGCGAGTAGACGAGGATCGCCCAGAGTCCGAGGAACCACGCCCAAGCCGAGAACCGCATGCGGTCCGCGACCGCCCCGGTGATGAGGGCGGGCGTGATGATCGCGAACATCATCTGGTACACCATGAAGAGCGCGGGCGGGATGGTGAGCGCCAAACCGGGTGGCGCGACGAGGTGGGCTCGGTGCAGCCACGCGAAGTCGAGGTTGCCGATGAAGGCACCCTCACCGCCGAAGGCCAGCGAGTACCCGATGGCCGCCCAGATCACACTGATGAGCCCCATGGAGAAGAAGTTCTGCATGAGCATGCCGAGCACGTGCTTGGCCCGCACCATGCCGCCGTAGAACAGCGCGAGCCCCGGCGTCATGAAGAGCACCAAGGCTGCCGAGATCAGCACCCACGCGGTGTCGCCCGCATTGATCCGCACCTGCACCCTCCTGTCGGTCTGGTGACCGCAACCTAACGAGGGAGTGTTACGTGCGTGTTTCCGGCCCGTGAGCGTTCGGTGCCGGTCCGTCAGCGGCGGACGAGCGCCGGAACGGCATCGGCCGGCACCGGCGGCGACACGAGGAAGCCCTGCGCCGCGGCGCAGCCGAGGCCCACGAGGCGGTCGAGTTGGGCCTGGGTCTCCACCCCCTCGGCGACGACCCGCAGGCCGAGGCTGTGGGAGAGGCCGAGCACCGCGCCGACGATCGCCTCGTCGTCGGGGTCGGTGCCGAGCCCGTCCACGAAGGTCCGGTCGATCTTCACCACGTCGACCGGGAAACGCTTGAGGTAGTAGAGCGAGGAGTACCCGGTTCCGAAGTCGTCGATCGCCACCCGCACGCCGAGGTCGTGGAGCCGGGCGAGCGTGGCCACCGAAGCTGCTGACATCAGCGTTCCCTCGGTGATCTCGACGCACAGTTGCCGGGGCGCCACCCCCGACCGATCGAGGGCTGCTCGCACCGTCGCGACGATGTCCTGCAGTTCGAACTGCCGAGCCGAGAGGTTCACCGAGATCGAGAAGTCGGACCCGACGGTCCCGTCGGCCATCCAGGTCCCGACCTGCTGCAGCGCCTCGTCGAGCACGAAGGAGCCGATGCCGTCGACCAGCCCGGTCTCCTCGGCCAGCGGGATGAACTCCGACGGGGGCACGAGGCCGCGGTCAGGGTGGCGCCACCGGACGAGCGCCTCGAGACCCTCGATGCCACCGTGCGCAAGGTCGATGATCGGCTGGTACTCGACGGTGAACTCCCGTTGCTCGAGCGCCCGGTGCAACGCGTGCTCGGTCTCGAGCCGCAACCGGGTCGCCTCTCGCAGGTCGTCGTCGAAGATCTCGAACCGTGCCTTGCCCTGCTCCTTGGCCCGGTACATGGCGGTGTCGGCGTCTCGGATGAGCGAGCCCGGATCGGCCGCGGCCCCGCCCATCGCGACACCGATGCTCGCCGTCACGTGCAGCTGCTGACCGTCGACGAGCACAGGTTCGGCGAGTGCGTCGAGGATGCGCTGGGCGACGTCGCCGACGACCTGGCGGGCATGCTCCGGTTCGATGTCCTCGCACAGCACGGTGAACTCGTCACCGCCGAATCGCGCCACGGTGTCGCCGGCCCGGGCGACGGCACGTACCCGCCCGGCGACCGTACGGAGCAACTCGTCGCCCGCTTCGTGTCCGAGGCTGTCGTTGACGTGCTTGAACCGGTCGAGGTCGAGGAACAGCACGGCGTTGACCCGGTCGGTACGACCGGCGCGGGCGCACGCGATCCCGAGGACCTCGGTGAACAGCGAACGGTTCGGCAGTCCGGAGAGCGCATCGTGGTGGGCCTGGTGCGCGAGCCGTGTCTCGTGCTCCTTGCGGTCGATGGCAATCTCGACGAGGGACTGCAGGGAGTCGAGGAGGTCGTACTCCTCGACGTCGGGGGTGTGGGGTTGATCCCAGAACACCGCGATGGTTGCGATCACCGCTCCGCTCTCGGGCGCGATCACCGGGGTTGACCACACCGCACGCACACCGACCGTCTCGAGGAACGGCGCGAAGGCTGCCATGTCCGCGTCCGTCGATACGTCGGCGGCCAGCACCGCCTCGCCCAACTCCACCGCGCGTCCGCAGGTGCCGCCGCCCGGGCCGACCGGGAGCCGTTCGATCATCGCCGCGAAGTCGGGGTTCACGCCCGGTGCTGCGACGAGTCGGAGTTCCTCGCCCTCGACGAGCATCACGCCGACGCTGCTGCCCGGGAGGTTCCGTTCGATGAGGGAGCACAGCGAGCCGAGGCTCGTGCTCAGCGGCACGCCGGACACCACGAGGCGAAGGAAGTCGGCCTGATCGCGGACCAGTCGCTCGGAACGTCGGCTCTCGGTGACGTCCCGGGTCGTGAGCACCACGCCACCCACTGCGGGCTCGTGGCGCAGGTCCGTCATCCGGGTCTCGCAGAACCGCCAGTGCCCTCCGGCGCCGAGTGCCCGGAACTCGATCGTCGCTTCAGGGGCGCCGGACGGGCCGATGACCGCTCCGAAGTGGGCCATGAGCCGGTCTCGATCGTCCGGGTGGATGATCGCGCCGAGATCCCGCACCGAACCCGGATGACCATGGTGACCCTCGCCGACCGCCCCGAAGAGTCGTTCGGCCTGCCGGCTCCGGTACCGGACCCTCCCCTCCGTGTCCACGATCGAGATCGCGTCAGACAGTTGCTGCACGATCTCCGTGAACCGCCGCGCTTCGGCCCGGACCCGCTCCTCGAGCAGGACCCGGTGGGTCACGTCGTGGAGCGTGAGCACCGAGGATGTCTCGCCCGGGGTGTCATCGAGTGCGGCAGCCGTCGCCTCGCACCAGCGGTACGAGCCGTCGGCGTTGAGGATGCGGATGGTCCCACGCTGCGCACCCGGCTCTTCGCGCAGCCGCGCCTTGTACGCCTGCGGGTTCGCCCCGGCGGCGAGGTCCTCGTGGTGGATGAACTCCACGAGCCGCCGCCCGACGACCTGCTCGGGAGGGAGCCCGAGAACAGCCTCGACGGCCGAGCTGGCGAACACGATCCCGAGCTTCTCCCGCATCACGAAGATGGCGTCGGCGCTGGCCTCGACGAGCGACCGGAACCAAAGGGCCTGGCTCTCGAGCCGTTCGGCCATGTCGACCCGGGCCGAGATGTCGTGGGCGATCAGGGTGAAGAACGGGCGCCGATCGGCGTCGACGTGCCGGACGATGTCCACCACGACCGGCACCTCGTCGCCCTGCTCGTCGACGTAGGCGGCATCCCCACTCCACCGACCGTCCTTGAGCAGCGCCGGGATGACCTGCTCGGTGTAGGCAGACAGCTGCTCGGGGGCGAGTCGCTGCAGGACCGACATACCGACGTCGCCGTAGTCGCCGCGCTCATCGGGTGCGATCCCGAGACGCCGACGCGCCGAGACGTTCGCGAACTCGATCCGCCCGTGCGCGTCGTAGATGAACGCGATGTCCATCGTCTCGGCGAGGAGCGCCCGCAGGCGATCGGAGTCGCCCTGGAGCGCCACCCGCTCGGTGATGTCCTCGTAGACGCTCACGAACGTCGTGACGGGACCGTCGACCCGGCTCACCCAGTTCCGCACGATCCTCGTCGTGCCATCGGGCCTACGGACCCGGTACTTGCGGTACCACGATCCCGTCGTCGCGAGGGACTCGGTCGCGTCAGCGAGGACCGCGTCCCGATTGGTGGCGTCCAGCACCATGGCCTCGTCGAGCCGGGTGCCGATGAGCTCCGCCGCGGCGCGCCCGACGATCTCCTCCCAGCGGGGGTTCACGTACGTCACGACGCCGAGCGCATCGAGGTAGAGCACCCCGAACGGTGTGCTGTCGACGATGGACCGGAGCTGCGCGAAGTCGCCCAGATCGACCGCGCTCAGGTCGAGGATCCCACCGTCGGCGCTCGCGCTGCCGCGTTCAGTGGTGGTCTCGCGGCGATCCGTGCTGCGGGTGGCGGTCAAGAGGCCCTCGTCCATCGGGTCCGTGAACGCTGGCAGCCTAGGCCGAGTTCCGGCCGCTCGCAAGAATTTCGCCACTTCATGCGGTTGTACGGACGCTCGGCGTGGTGAGCGCTCAGGCCCCCGCAGCCCGGGCCCGCAGCACCGTGGCCTTGCCCAAGCCCCAGGCCAGCAACAGGGCACCGAGCTCCGGATCGAGCTCCGCGAGGTCGGCCGGGGCCAGCGACCACCGATCCTCCGGGAGCGCCCGGGCCGCGAACGGATCCCGGACGACCTCGGGGACGCCGACCGAGGCCAGGACCTCCCCCGGCTCCCGGTGCACCGTCCGCACGATGGCCGGCGGCGTGGTGCGCTGCTCCGCCGGGTCCTCGGCGATCAGTGCCCGCAGCTCGTCCTCGACCCGCCGGCAGGCGACCCCGACTGCCTCGCGCAGCCGATCGACGTCCCCCGGATCGGGGGAGGTTCCGACCCAGACTCCAACCACCTTGAGCGCCCGGGCCTCGACCCACGCGTCGAGTACCGCCGCGACCCCGACCACGAGGCGCGGCCCGGCCTCCGCGAGCATCGCCTCACCCCGGGCCCGCGCCGCGACCGGGTCGTCCCCCGGGTCCGAGGCCGAGCGCCGGAGCGCGTCGGGCAGTTCGTGCTCTCCGCTCACGCCCGTCATGATGCCCCCGTGCGCATCCTCGTCACCGCCGTCTTCGAGCGCATCGTCTACCACTGCGCCTGCGTCGACCCCAACGATCCGGGGCGCCCCGTGCTCGAGGTGGACGCCATCCTCCGACCGGGCGACGCCGACGGTCCCCTGCTGCTGCCCATGGCCGAGCTGAAGCGCATGCTCGGCTTCACCCGCGCGCAGGCCCACATCGAGGAGTTCCGCGCCCAGGGCCGCACCGAGGTGCGCGACGGGGTGGAGTACCTCGCCTTCCCCGTCTGGAAGGACCTCGGCCGCCCCTGAGCGCACCAAGCGTGGGTGGACTCAGGCGCCGGCCCTCACGAGACCTTGGATCGCCCTCGGTGCCCTCGGTGCACGGGCCACCGATCACAACCGACACTCGCTCACCGCGAGAGGCGCCCTACACAAACTTGCGCCAACGGCGTTGGCTCGGCGGAAGTAGGTACAGCGAGGGTTTGCAGGCGCCAGATCAGCGCAATGGATACACCTGCGGGCAAGCATGAATCCCGAAGAGTCGCCCTGCGTGGCTCCCCCCTCGAGAGAACCCAGTGCCAGGAATCCGTGTCAGCCGGATCGAACCGCCGAGACGCGGACGCGCCAGACGCGCTCCAGCCAACTCTTTGCCGGTTGGTCTCCGCCCCCGGGAACGGTAGCGGTCAGCGGGACCGCCACCGGCGTGGTTGCAACCTCCGAAACGCCGCTCGCCCTTGAGCGGCTCGACGCCACGGCCCTCCGAGAGCGCCGTGCGCGATCGCCATGCGTCGGCGGGGCTTGCTGCACACGGTCCACCGGATTACGGTGAAAACATGGGAATGCGGCGGAACACGGCAATCGTATCAATCGCACTCATGATCACGGGCGCTGCTGCCACGAGATCAGCAGGCGCTTCCGAACCGTCGATTCGCGAGTTCCTCGTTCAGCCCATTGCGGCGCAGTGTGACGAATCGCAATCGCCTCCGCCGGCGAGGTTCACCTCGCCAACTCTCCCAAGCTCTGCCACTGGCGGTGGATACGTCGTCCGCTACCGGACCACGGCGTATCGGGACGCCGCATGGCGTCGCATCGGTGCTACCGCCTTCTCGAATCTTTCGGTCCCATCATTGACACCCGCCATCGACTACCCGGTGGACGACGGGCTCGGCAACATCACGTACGAATCGGCGCCTTTGGATTGCTTCACCGAGGTCTATGTAAAGCCCTACGTGCTTGTTCCGTACTGCCGGTACTGGGCCGTAGCGGACCAGTGGAACATTTCGATTGCGGACCGCTTCGCCGCAAGGACATGCGCAATGTGGGGATCGCGACGCGCATTCGGCCCAGCGCAGTACTTCTACCTTCCCAACTTGCTCGACAGCGGCTCCTAGCACGGCGCGCACGAGGCTCGGGGCTCTCACGCGGCAAAACGGGCGCGCGATGATCGGCAGACAACGCCGATTCCGGGTATCCCGTGCTCTATGTCCCGCACGACCTCGCAGTTGTACCGCCGCGACTTCGAGCACCGGTCCGCCTCCACCTTGAGCAGCTCCGCGCCGTCTCGAGGCCACTCGCGTCGGCGAAGCGGGCTGCGTTGGGGCCAGCCCGGCCGAGGTCGTTGCCTAGAGCGATCTCGTGGCCATCGAACTCAGTGCTCAGGACCGATCCGACGCGAGCGCGATCAACTCTCGAGGACGTCGCCCACGACACCCCGGGTCGGGCGACGTCCAGACCGAGGCGATCGCGTCAGCTCTCGAGGACGTCGCCCTCCATGCGATTCACCGTGCAGCCGAGGTCCTCGAGGTAGGTGACCGAGGCGGCGATGGCTTCGGGTTCGCCGGTGATCTCGAGGATCGTCCAGCCCGAGTGGGCCTCGACGTTGGCCCGGCGGATGCTCGGGATCACGTCGAAGCGCTTGATGATCTCGTAGACCATCGGGCGGTCGACGAGTTCCTCGGGGAACGACACGAAGAGGCGCTGGCTGGTGCTCACGGTCGGCAGGCTAGCGAGCGCGTGGTCCGGCGTCAGGCGCGTCTCAGGCGAGGCCGACCGACGCGAGCGCCTCGGCCGGCTCCTGCACGAGGCCGGTGACGAACGGACCGAACTCGGCGTACCGGGCCGACACCTCGTCGAAGCGCATCTCGTAGACGATCTCCTTGAGCGCGAGCGGGTCGTCGGCGAACAGCGTCACGCCCCACTCCCAGTCGTCGAGGCCGGTCGAGCCGGTGATGAGCTGCACCACGCGGCCCGCGTAGGTGCGACCGACGCGCGCGTGACCCGCCATGAGCGCCTTGCGTGCTGCGAAGTCGAGCGCGTACCAGTTGTCCTCGCCCTCCCGGCGCTTCGACATCGGGTAGAAGCAGATGGAGGCCTTGGCCGGCAGCTGCGGGTGCACGCGGTGCTCCCGGTAGTGGGCCATGCGCTCCGACCAGGCCGCGAGACGGGTCGCGACCTCGGCCTCGTCGGTGAGGCCCTCCTCCTCGGCGAGGCGACGGCGCTCATCGTCCTCGGTGGAGGTGTACTCGGACCCCTCGGTGAGCGACACGTACGACCACCCGGCGCGCACGGCGCCGGTCGCGAGCACCTCCTGCTGGAAGCGCTGCAGCCGGGCGAGGTCCGGACCGACGGCCATGATGCCGAGGTCCGCCTTGTGTCCGAGCACCGGGAACCACCGGGACTGGTGCCCATCGGCCACGAGGGCCTCGTGCGCACGCACCATCGCGTCGCGCGCGCCCCGCCGATCGACGTCACCGTCGCGCACGACGTGCAGGAAGAGGTGGAGGACGCCCCAGCCCTCGGAGGGGATCACCGGTGTGGCCACGGCGATGAGGCTAGGCCGACCGGCCTCAGGCGTTCGCAGCCGGAGCGCCCGACCCGTCGCCCGCACCACCCAGCAGGCCGCCGAGGGAGGTCACCTCGTCCGCGGGCGGGGCGACGACCGTGACGTCCGCGCCGTAGTCGAAGAGGTCGAGGCGCACCGCGACATCGGCCCGGCCGGCCGCGAACGTCGCGACGAACCGAACGGGCCGGTCACGATCATCCACCCACAGGTCGACCGGCAGCGTCGCGTCGTCGCCGATCGCGCGCCGAAGGCCCTCGCGACGGGCCTCGGGCGCACGCCGCAGGGCCTCGGCGAGGCTGATCGTCCCGCGGTAGTGCGTGGTCTCGACGCCCCGGATGGTGTCGGTGCCGACCCGTTCGACCTCGGTGACGCCCCGGAGCGCGTCGAGGAACCCGGTCGGGTCGGTGGTGGTCGAGCCCATGGCGCCGAGCGGCACCTCGGCCCAGGTCGCGCCGCCGAGGAACTGCGCCGCGAATCCGGGGAGGCGGAGGTACACGCGGCTGTCGACCACGCGGGCCTCGATGCTCGCGTCACCGAGGGACGGCAGCCCGAGCCCGGACAGCGACACCGAGAACCGGGCCGCGTCGTGCTCGAAGTCGATCGCGCCCTCGAGGGGGATGGTGACGTCGCGCTCCCCCACCCGCGCCCTCACCTCGCCGTCCATGCGGGCGCTGCGGGTGGACCGAGCCTCGTCGTATCCCGCGACGATGCGCTCGGCGCGCGTCAGGTCGCGGGTACGGCGCGCGTCCGGCGCGCTCGATGCGCAGCCGACGAGTGCGACGGCGAGCGCGCCGACAGCCAGCGCGCGGGCGGAGCGGGTGGACCGCATGGGGTTCCTCCTCGACGATGTTCGCCCGAAGGTTACGACGCCCGCGGGCCACAGCCCTCGCGGGCCCGAACGCGGATCGGGGGGCCCCCTCGGGGCGCCCGCTCGACATGCTGGTTGTGGGGGGGGGCTCGAAGTCGCCCCCCCCATCCCTTCCGGGCATGCCCCCCCCCGGGG
>JBJTQX010000136.1:0-4925 GCA_046075855.1 Actinomycetes bacterium | reverse complement strand
GTGCCCGCCCGCTCGTACCGGTACACCGTGCCCAGCTCGAACAGCCGCAGCGGCAGCTCGCGGTACGAGCGCTGCCGGCTCCGGTAGATCAGGCAGTGCATCGGGCAGTTCATGGGCTTCGGGTAGTACGTGCCGTTGTCGAGCTCCATCGGCGGGTACATGCCGTCCTTGTAGAACCCGAGGTGACCCGAGGTCTCGAAGAGGTTGGCGTTGGCGAGGTGCGGGGTGACGACGAACTCGTACCCGCCCTGCTGGTGCCGGGCCCGGCTGTAGTCCTCCATGACCTTGCGGACCATGGCGCCGCGCGGGTGCCACACCGCGAGTCCGCCCCCGAGCTCCTCGGGGAAGGAGAGCAGGTCCAGTTCGACCGCGAGCCGACGGTGGTCGCGCAGCTCGGCCTCGGCCAAGCGGTGCAGGTGCTCATCGAGCGCGGCCTTCGACTCCCACGCGGTCCCGTAGATGCGCTGGAGCATGGGCCGACGTTCATCCCCGCGCCAGTAGGCGCCCGCGACCTTCATGAGCTTGAACGCGCCGAGGCGCGCGGTGGACGGCACGTGCGGCCCTCGACAGAGGTCGAGGTAGGCGGTGCTGCCGTCCGCCGCGAGGTTGCGGTAGATCCCCACCACTCCCCCGGCCACCTCGCCGGCGTCCTCCGAGTCCGCCTCGCCCGAGGACACCTTGCCGATGATCTCGAGCTTGTAGGGCTGGTCGACGAAGAGGGCCATGCCCTCCTCGAAGCTGCACTCCTCGCGCACGAAGGTCTGGTCGGCCTTCACGAGCTCGCGCATGCGCGCCTCGATGCGCTCGAGGTCGTCCTCGGTGAAGCGTGCGCCATCCGGCAGCTCGAAGTCGTAGTAGAAGCCGTCGGCGATCGCCGGGCCGATGGCGTATCGCGCACCGGGGAACAGGTCGAAGACGGCCTGGGCCATGAGGTGCGCGGTCGAGTGCCGGAGCACCTCGCGACCCTCGTCCGTGGCCGCGGTGACGATGGCGACCTGCGCGTCGACCTCGATCGGACGACCGAGGTCGACCACCTCGCCGTCGACGGCGACAGCCACCGCAGCCCGGGCCAGCCCGGCCCCGATCGACGCAGCGACCTCGGCGCCGGAGGTCGGACCGTCGAAGGCGCGGGTGGAACCGTCGGGGAGGGTGATCGTGATGGCCATCGGGCCCGAGGTTACCGGCCGCGGCGTGCGGTCAGGCCGGGATCGGATCGGCGCCGACCGAGACCGGTCGGTCGAGGTCGACCCCGATGAGCGATCCGAGCTCGCGCAGCACGCGCACCGCACCGGGATCGTCGCCCCCGGAGAGGATCGCGGAGGCGAGGTCGTCGAGCGCCTCGAGGGCCCGGGGCGCGTCGAGGTCGTCGTCGAGCGCTGCCCGGACCCGCGCCGCGTGGACGCTCGGATCGGGTCCGCTGGTCGCGGCGGCCGCGGCGAGCAGCCGGTGGAGCAGCGCGGTGCCGTCCTGGATGTCGGTGTCGTGCCACTCGAACCCCGAGCGGTAGTGGTGGTGCATGAGTGCGAGGCGGATCGCCCGAGGGTCGGCCACCTCGAGCAGGTCGGAGACGAACACGAGGTTGCCGAGCGACTTGGACATCTTCTCGCCCTCGTAGGCGACCATCGCCGAGTGCAGCCAGTGCCGCACGAACGGCTGACCGGTGATGGCCTCGCTCTGGGCGATCTCGCACTCGTGGTGCGGGAAGATGAGGTCGGTCCCGCCGCCGTGGAGGTCGATGGTCGGGCCGAGCTCCTGGGTGGCCATGGCCGAGCACTCGATGTGCCAACCCGGTCGCCCCACCCCGAAGGGCGCGCGCCAGGCCGGCTCGTCCGGGAGGCTCGGCTGCCAGAGCACGAAGTCGAGCGGGTCGCGCCGGTGCGGGTCGTCGGGGTTGCCGCCCCGGGCCCGGGCGAGGCGCAGCATCTGGTCCCGCGTGTACTGGGAGAGCTTGCCGAACTCGCTCGCCGTGGACACGTCGAAGTAGGCGGTGCCCGCGGTGAGGTACGCGTGGCCGGAGTCGAGGAGCTGCTCGACCATCGCGATGATCCGGTCGATGGTCTCGGTGGCCCGGGGCTCGGCGTGGGCCGGGCGCATGCCGAGCTGGGTCATGTCCCGCCGGAACCGGTTGAGCTCGGCCTCGGCCAGTTCGAGGAACGGCACCCCGAGCTCACGGGCCTTGGGCAGGATCGAGTCGTCGACGTCGGTGACGTTGCGCACCATGCGCACCTCGTGCCCGAGTTCCTCGAGCCGACGGATGAGCAGGTCGTAGGTGAGGTAGGTGGCCGCGTGGCCGAGGTGGGTCGCGTCGTACGGGGTGATCCCGCAGACGTACATCGTGACCACCGGACCGGGCTCGAACGGCACGACCTCGCGCCGGGCGGTGTCCCAGAGGTGGACCGTCACCGACCTGCGCCGATCAGACGCCGCTCAGGCGGAGCCCGGCGCGCACCTTGTGGCGGATGTTGATGGTGAGCAGCACCGCAGCGAAGGTCTCCATGCCCACCGCGTTCTCGAGCGAGCCGCCGTCGAACGCGCGCAGCTCGGGGATCGTGCGGATGATCTCCATGAGCGTGGTCCGGGCCGCGTCGTCGTCCCCGCAGGCCACCACGTCGCTCTCCATGTGCTCGTCGAGCGCGCCGAACTCGGCCGCCGGCACCAGGTGGAACGCGGTCACGACCTGGGAGCGCCAGAGCAGGGCCTGCATCTCCTTGGCGATCGACCCGTGCGGGGGGAGCACCGCGTTGAACTCCGTGCCGCGCCGTACGAGGTCGTTGGCCATGGAGACCACCACCCGACCCTGGAGCTGGTCGGCGAAGTACCGGCAGGTCGCGAGCGCGGCGTCCGCGTTCACCGCGACCACGACCACCTCGGCGTCGCAGGCCTCCGCGTTGTCGCCCGGGCGCAGCGAGGCGACCCGGTCGCCCCAGCGCTCCCGCAGGTCGGCCACCACCGCCTCGGCCTTCGCGCGCTCGCGGGATCCCGCGATCACGTCGTGGCCGACGTCGGCGAGGCGGGCGGCCAGCCCGCGGCCCGCCGGTCCGGTTGCTCCGAGGATCCCGATACGCACGGCGGGGAGTCTGGCAGATCGGGGTCGGGCCGGGTCGTAACCGGGTCGGAACGCTCGACGGTGGCGGATCAGAGGATGCAGTCGGCGCCGAGCAGCACGCGCAGTTCGGCGAAGAGGCCGTTGCGGGCGTCGACGAGGTAGTCGCCGCCGAAGCGGAACACCGTCGTGCGTTCGACCTGGTCGAGGTGCAGGTAGACCGGGCTCTCCCCCGGGTGCTCGCGCAGGACGTCCGCGAGGCGCTTGGCCTTCGTGTCGTCGAGTTGGTGCGGCTTGATGCGGATCCGTACGGGCGGGCCGCCGTCGAGCACCAACTCGGGTCGGATGATCTCCATGGCCACGACCTTGGGCTGGTCCTCCCGGAGGTCGAGGCGCCCCTTGATGCACACGATCGCGTCGTCCTCGAGCGACGGTCCGTACTGGGCCATCGTCTTCGGGAACACGAACACCTCGACCGCGGAGGCGAGGTCCTCGAGGACGAAGGTGGCCATGAGGTCGCCGCGCTTGGTGTACTTGCGGTTGAGGGCGGTGACCACGCCGCCCACCGTGCGCATGTCGCCCTCGCGGGCCTCGCGCAGCTCGCCGATCGTGCTGTCCGTGTGCCGCCGCAGCGCGCCGCCCGCACCCATGAGCGGGTGGTCGCTCACGTACAGCCCCAGCATCTCCTTCTCGAAGGCGAGGCGCTGGGTCTTCGCGTACTCGGCGTCGGGGATCGGGGTTCGGTTGAACTCGGCCGTCCCATCGCCCTCGGCCACCGAGTCGCCGAAGAGGCTCATGATCCCCGCGTCACGCTCCTTCCGCCGGGTGACCGCCTGCTCGATGATCTGGTCAGCGACGAGGCCGAGGCCCTGACGCGGGTGGCCGAGCGAGTCGAACGCGCCGGCCTTCACGAGCGACTCCACCGTGCGCTTGTTGAGCGCGGTCGGGTCGACCCGGTCGCAGAAGTCGTGGAAGTCCGCGAAGGGTCCGCCCTCCTCGCGGGCAGCGAGGATGTGGGCGACCACGCCCTCCCCCACGTTGCGTACGGCCGAGAGCCCGAAGCGGATGCTCTCGCCGTCGACCGAGAAGTCCATGGCCGATGCGTTCACGTCGGGTACGAGCACGGGGATGGACAGCTGCCGGCACTCGTTGAGGTAGACCGCGCTCTTGTCCTTGTCGCCCTTCACGCTCGTGAGCAGCGCGGCGAGGTACTCCTTCGGGTGGTTGGCCTTGAGGTAGGCGGTCTGGTAGGCGACGAACCCGTAGCCGACCGAGTGGGACTTGTTGAACGAGTAGTCCGCGAACGGTTCGATGATGTCGAAGATGGTGTTGCCGAACTCCGTGCCGTACCCCTGCGCCTCGCACCCGGACACGAACTTCTCGCGCTCGCGGGCGATGAGAGCGCGGTCCTTCTTGCCCGTGGCCTTGCGCAGGTTGTCGGCCTCGGCGAGCGAGTACCCGGCGAGCTTCTGCGACACGCGCATCAGCTGCTCCTGGTAGATCATGAGGCCGAAGGTGGGTCCGAGGATCTCCTCGAGGTCCGGGTGGTAGTAGCGCACCTCCTGGCGGCCGTTCTTGCGGTCCGCGTAGTCGGTGTGCATGTGGGCGGCCATCGGACCGGGGCGGTAGAGGGCCACGAGCGCGGCCACGTCCTCGAACGTTGAGGGGGCGAGGGCGCGGATGAGCGCGCGCATCGGCCCGCCCTCCAGCTGGAACACGCCGATCGTCTCGCCCTTGCGCAGCAGGTCGAAGGTCCGGGGATCGTCGAGTGGGATGTCGTCGATGTCCGGCCGCACCCCGGTGCGCGCCTCGATGAGGTCGCGGGTGACCTCCATGACGTCGAGGTTGCGCAGGCCGAGGAAGTCCATCTTGAGGAGGCCGA
>JBJTQX010000135.1:0-15563 GCA_046075855.1 Actinomycetes bacterium | reverse complement strand
AAGCAGGCCATCTACCGGTTCCGCGGCGCCGACATCGGCACCTACGTCGATGCGGTACGCGGCGAGGACGGAGCCCGCACACCACGTTCGCTCGCCACGAATCATCGTTCCGATGCTCGCCTCCTCGACGCGCTCAACGCCCTGTTCCGGGGCGCTACCTTCGACCACGCGGGCAACATCGTCTACGTACCCGTCACCGCACCGAAGACGACCCCGGCAACGAGCGTCACGATCGATGGCGCCGATCCGGCCCCCCTCGAGATCCGCTGGACCGACCCGGATCCCGTCGCAGTTCGAAACGCTCACGCGATCATCCTCAATGATCTCGTCGCAACCATCTCATCGCACCTGACCGGAACGATCCGGAACCCGGAGACCGGTGACGTGCGCCCCATCACCCACGGCGACCTCGCCGTCCTCGTTCGGAGCAACTTCGACGGTGACCTCATTGCCCGCTTCCTCACCGAGCACGGCATCCCTGCCGTGCGGGCCGGCGTAGGCGCCGTCGAATCGTCGCCCGCCGCGATGCAGTGGCGGGTGCTGCTCCACGCGATGGCACGACCGAGCGACACCCGTCGGGTGCGGCTCGCGGCAACTGGCTGGTTCTTCGGGATCGGCGCAGATCAGCTCACCGACGAAGCCGTAACCCGCGTCCAAGCCACCGTGGCTGCGTGGTCATCGATCCTGGCGACCCAGGGCCTCCATGCCCTGTGGCAGACGATCCGCCACACCACCTCTGCATTGCAGGCGATCGCGTCGCTCGGCGACGGCGACCGCGGGCACACCGACCTGGAGCACCTCGTCGAAGTGCTCCACCGCGGTCTCGACGGCCGCGCCGCGCCAGCCGAACGCGTCCTCACGCTGCTCGACGATCTCCGCGACGATGCCCGCGAGCCCGACGAGCGTCGGCGTCGGATCGAGTCCGACGCGGCCGCGGTCCAGATCACGACCATCCACTCGTCGAAGGGACTCGAGTACCCGATCGTGCTCATTCCCCTCGGCGTGAAGGCCCCGAACGACAAGAACCTCGTGCCCTACGTCTTCGGGTACGAGGGACAGCGGTGGGTGGATGCGGGCCCGGGGATCGATTGGAACGACTCGGACGGCACCGATCCTGTACGCGGCGACGCGGCAACGCGCAAGCAGCTTGCCGCCCTCGAGGTCAGCGAGGAGGATCGCCGCCTCGTCTACGTCGCGTACACGCGGGCGAAGCACCGTCTCGTCATCTGGGTTCGCCATGGGAGCCGCACGGAGAATGGCGGGGCCGGTCGCCTCCTCTGGGGTCCACGCGGCGCCGACGGTGCCCTCATCCCCCTCGCCGGCGAACACGGCGCCGACGACGGCGCACCGAGTGCACCCGCACGGCCGAAGACCACCGACGACGCTCGTGCGGCGTATGACACGCTCGCTGCGCTGGGCCGCGGAGCGATCGCTCACCACTTCGTCGAACGCACCGAAGCGCCAGACGGGTCCGGCAGCCGGTCGAGTGTGATGGCGAACGGAGCCGCCATCACACTCGACCAAAATCGCAAGCTTGAGCGCCCCGGATGGCGGGCGTGGTCGTACTCCAGACTCACAGGGGAGGGCACCGCGATCTCCAACTACGGGCCCGAGCACCTGCGGGACGACGAACCCGAGACCCCCGCGTCCGACGACATCGTCGAGGCCGTGTCGCCGAACCCGTGGTCCGCCCTGTCGGCCGGCACCGGCTTCGGCGACGCGATCCACCGCATCCTCGAGGCCGCCGACTTCGCTGCGCTCCTGCCCGGATCGCCGGAAGCGCTCGCCTCACTGCGCGCCGTCGTCGAGCGCCACGGGTTCCGCCTCGCGCCCTCCGACGATCGTGCCCTGCTCGCAGCGCTGCTCATCGACACCGTGCGCACGCCGCTCGGTCCCGAATTCGCCGACCGCAGCCCGGCCGAGGTGCTCGAGCGCGGATCGCTGCGCGAGCTCGAGTTCTCCTTCGATCTGGGCGCGGACGGCGGGCCGGCCGCACTGTCGGGAATCGCTGGTCTGGCCAGCCTCCTCGAGGCGGACGACCCGTTCCGTGAGTACTTCAGCCGCATCGGACCCGGGATGCTCGAGGTCGACGACGCCCGTGGGTACCTGTCGGGCAGCATCGACCTCGTCGCCCGGGATCCGGGCACCGGGGACACCGACCGGTACTGGGTCGTCGACTACAAGACGAACCGCGAGCCCCGGGGCCACTACGACCTCGCCGCAGTGCGCGGGCTCATGGAGCACGGCAACTACCCACTCCAGGCCGCGCTCTACCTCGTCGCACTCCAGCGGTTCCTCCGGCGCCGCCTCTGCGCGGCCTACGACGCCGGCACCCATCTCGGTGGCGCGTCGTACTGGTTCGTGCGCGGCATGGTCGGTCCGGCGACCCCGAGTCTCGACGGGGCCCGCGATGGCGTGTGCACGTGGCGGCCCCGCACCGAGTTCATCGACGCGTTCGATGCGCTGCTCGGAGGTGGGGCGTGACCGTGACCACCGCTCCAATCGCCGATCTCGTCGCACGCGGTGTCCTCGGCTCAACCGAGGTGCACGGGGCCGATCTCGTGGCGCGCCGCTGGCTCGTCGACGACGCCGACACGCTGCTCGCAGTCGCCGTGGCGATCTGGGCCGATCGCACCGGCCACGTGGGCCTCGACCTCGCCCGTGTCGCGCCGATCCTCGACCGCGCACGCCGCACTCCTGGCGCCCCTGCGATCGGCGAACCCCTCCCCGATCTCCCGGAAGCGGAACGGTGGCGTTCCGCGCTCCTCGCACACCCGACGATCGTGCGCGCCCTCTCCGACGACCCCGGCACGACCTCCGCGGCGCTGGCCGACCAGCGGCCGCTCGTGCTGTGGCGCGATCGGCTCTACACGCAGCGGCAGTTCGCCGACGAGCGCAGCGTCGCCGAACAGGTCCGTCAACGTTCCGAGCCTGCACCCGTGGACGACCGCTCGGCCGCCGACGGGTTCCTGAGTCGAGCCGCTACCGACCTCGACCCGTGCCAACGTGCCGCGGTCGAGGCCGCCCTCGGGCGTCGACTCACGGTCATCACCGGCGGACCGGGCACCGGCAAGACCTTCACCCTCGCTCGGGCCCTCGGTGCGCTGCTCGCCGCCGAGCCCGACCTCGAGGTGGCGCTCGCCGCTCCGACCGGCAAGGCGGCCAAGCGGATGCAGGAGGCGATCAGCGTGGCGATCGGCGAGGGGTTCGGCGAGGTCGGACCCCGGTTGTCGGCACTGCAGCCGACGACGATCCACCGCCTGCTCGGTGCCCGCGGCATCTCGACCCGGTTCCGCCACGACGCCGAGCATCCCCTCCCCCACGATGTCGTGGTGATCGACGAGGCGTCGATGGTGTCCCTCCAGCTCACCGCCCGCCTCCTCGAGGCGATCCGGCCGGACGCCCGCGTGATCCTCATCGGCGACCCCGATCAGCTGGCGAGCGTCGAGGCCGGATCGGTGCTCGGCGACATCGTCGCTGTCGAGACCGGCCCGGTGGCGGCGAGCGTCACGCGCCTGTCGACCGGCCATCGCTCGGGCGAGTCGATCATCACGCTCGCCGCGGCGATCTCGGCCCAGGACCCGGCACAGGTCCGTGCCGCGTTCGCGGCGGCACCGGGCGAACTCCGGCTCGTCGAGTCCGAGCACCTCGGCGCGGCGGCGGCCTCCGCCGAGCTCGCGTCCGCGACGACCGTCGCAGTCGCAGCACGCGATGCCGCTCGCTCTGGCGACGGCGGGGCCGCCCACGCCGCATCGGCCTCCCACCGCGTGCTCTGCGGCCACCGTCACGGTCCCACCGGGGTGTCCACCTGGAACGCGTGGTTCGAACGTGCGATCCA
Organism: Actinomycetes bacterium; assembly: GCA_046075855.1. Classification (GTDB taxonomy): domain Bacteria; phylum Actinomycetota; class Acidimicrobiia; order IMCC26256; family IMCC26256; genus IMCC26256. The sequence continues at coordinate 11,725 of JBJTQX010000135.1, read as the reverse complement.
GTGCGCGGGCAGCGCGTACGCCGGACGTCCCGTGCTCGTCACCGTGAACGATCCGATCACGGGCCTCGTGAACGGTGATACCGGGATCCTCATCGACCGAGCCGGCGAGACCATCGCGTGGTTTCCGCCCCGGGAGACCGAGGGTCCACCCGTCACCTACGCACCCGTGCAGCTCCCGCCCACCGAGACGGCGTTCGCCATGACCATCCACAAGAGCCAGGGCTCCGAGTACGACCACGTCGTCGTGATGCTCCCGCCCGCCGGTTCGCCGCTGCTCACCCGCGAGCTGCTCTACACCGCCGTGACCCGTGCGAAGCGATCGGTCACCCTCATCGGCAGCACAGCCGCACTCGACACCGCGATCACCACGGTCACCGAACGGGCCTCCGGGCTGCGCGAGGCGCTGAGCGGCTGAGGCGGCGTGCGAGACTCCGAGGAGTGAGCGCCCACGTCGTCGTCCTCGGAGCCGGGCTCGCCGGCACGGCCGCAGCCCGATCCATCGCGGCCCGGGGTCACCGGGTCACCGTGCTCGAACGCTTCGAGGCCGGGCACGTGCGCGGCTCCTCCCACGGACAGGAGCGCATCTTCCGCATCTCCTACGACGACCCGACCTACGTGCGGCTCGGTCTCGCGGCGCGCACCGGCTGGGCCGCGCTCGAGGCCGAGACCGGCATCACCGTGTTCCATCCGGTCGGCATGCTCGACCACGGCGACCCGGACCGCCTCGACGCGCTCGAGGCCACCGGCGCCGCGACCGGCGTGACCCTCGCCCGCATCCCCGCGTCCGAGGCCGCGACCCGCTGGCCGGGCCTGCGCTTCGAGGGCGACGTGCTCGTGCAGGACATCGGCGGGTGGCTCGCCGCCGACCGCGCGCTCGCCGCCTTCACCCTCGCCGCCGAACGCCACGGCGCCGAGTTCCAATACGAGAATCCCGCGCTCGACGTCGCCGCGCACGGTCCCGGGTGGCGGGTGCGCACCGCCACATCGACCGTCGACGCCGACGCGGTGGTCGTCGCCACCGCGGGTTGGACACCCGCCCTCCTCGGCGACCTCGCCGATGCCGTGGCCCTGCCGCCGATCACCGTCACCACCGAGGTCGCCGCCTGGTTCGCACCGCAGCCCGACGGCCCGACGACCACCTGGCCGTGCTGGTGCCACCGCATCGAGCCCGAGCGGTACGGGCTGCCCGCACCCGACGGTCTCCTGAAGCTCGCCGAGCACGGCACCGGCCTGGTCTCCCACCCCGACGAGCGGTCGTTCACGCCGCCGCCCGAGAGCCTCGAACGCCTGCGCGCGTTCGCCGCCGATTGGATCCCGGGCGTAGTGCCGGAGGTGGTGCGCGCGACGACCTGCCTCTACGCGTCGACGCCGACCGACGACCTCGTCCTCGAACGCGCGGGCTCGCTCGTCGTCGGGGTCGGCCTCGGCGGGCACGGGTTCAAGTTCGGCCCAGCCGTCGGCGATCGCCTCGCCGACCTCGTCGATCAATCGCTCGCCTCGTGAGCGCGGTCAGTCGGTTCGCTGGCGAGACGTTCCGCTCCTTCCGCACCCGCAACTTCCGCCTGTTCTTCAGCGGGCAGATCGTCTCGCAGGTCGGCAACTGGATGACGCTCGTCACCCAGACCCTGCTCGTCCTGCAACTCACCGACTCCGGCGTGGCGCTCGGCGTGCTGGCCGCCGCGCAGTTCGGACCGATCCTCGTGCTCGGTCCGTGGACCGGGCTCATCGCCGATCGTTCCGACAAGCGTCGCCTCCTCATCACCGTGCAGGTCATCGCGATGGCCCAGTCCTTCGCGCTCGCCGTACTCGCCTTCCTCCCCGACCCGCCGGTCGCCAGCATCTACCTCGTCGTCCTCGTGGGCGGGCTCACCGTGGCCTTCGACAACCCGGCGCGGCGAGCCTTCGTCACCGAGATGGTCCCGCAGGAGGACATCCCGAACGCGGTGAGCCTCAACTCGGCGCTCATGACGAGCTCCCGGGTGCTCGGGCCCGCGCTCGCCGGCCTCGCCGTCACCACAGTCGGGTACGGGTGGGCCTTCGTCGCCGACGGCCTCTCCTACGTGGCCGTGCTCCTCGCGTTCGGGCTCATGCGCTCGGACGAACTGCACCGCAGCGCCCCGGCCCCACGGGGCAAGGGTCAGGTGCGCGAGGGCCTGCGCTACGCGCGGGCCAACCGTGACCTGTGGGTGCCGCTCGTGATGATGGCCGTCGTCGGCACGCTCTCCTACAACTTCCAGGTCGTGTTCCCGCTCTTCGCCACCCGCGACCTCGGCGGTTCGGGGGCGACCTTCACCATCATCTTCTCGGTGATGAGCGTCGGCGCCCTCATCGGTGCGCTCGCCGTGGCGCGTCGCACCCACATCGAGCTGCGCAACGTCGCGCTCACCTCGCTCGCCTTCGGCCTCCCGATGGTGGTCATGGCCTTCGTCCCGAACCTCGCGACCGCACTGCCCGTCGCGTTCGTCGTCGGCCTCGGGAGCATCTCCTACCTCACCGCCTCCACCGCCATCGTCCAGACCCACTCCTCTCCCGAGATGCGCGGCCGGGTGCTCGCCCTGCAGGCGATGGTGTTCCTCGGCTCCACCCCGATCGGCGGTCCGATCCTCGGCTGGATCTGCCAGACCTGGGGCGCCCGCTGGGGCATCGGGGTCGGCGCGGCCGCCGCGCTCGGCGCCGGCCTGTGGGGGCTCTCGATCGCCCGCCGGGCGCCGGTCGCGCTCAGCGCAGCCGGTAGTCCGCCGGGTCCGCGTTCCGGGTGAGCGCCCAGAACTCCTCGAGCGTCCCCGGCCAGTTCTGCGTGACCCGACCGGCCGCGTTGCGGTACCAGGACGGCACGTCGGCCTGGCCCCACACCCGGGCCGCATTGCCGGCGTCGACCACCTCGTTGTGCCGACGGCAGGACTCCGGTTCGCAGTCGGCCGAGCGCGCCCCGGCCTCGAGGGTGATGCGGATCACGTCGATCACGTGGTTCACCTCGCACTCGGAGAAGAAGATGATGCTGCCGTTGGCCACGAGGTTCGTGTTCGGCCCGTAGAGGCAGAACAGGTTCGGGAAGTCCGGCACCGTCACCCCCAGGAAGGCGCGGGCGTCGTCACCCCACCGGGACCGCAGGTCGGCTCCGTCGCGACCCACGATGCGCATCGGCGCGAGGAACTGCGACGCCTCGAACCCCGTGGCCCAGATCACGACGTCGGCATCGTGGTGGCGCCCGTCCTCGGTGATGATGCCGGTCGCGTCCATGCCGGTGATCGCGGAGGTGACGAGCTCGGCGTTCTCCGCCCGCAGCGCCCGCGGCCAGGACCCGTCGTCGAGCACCACCCGCTTCGAGAACGGCGGGTAGGTCGGCAGCGTCGCGTCGAGGAGGTCGGGTCGGCCCGCGAACTCGCTCCGGAGGTACTCGCCGAAGAACGCCCGGAACACGTCGTTGGCCGGCCCGGGCACGGTGCCGGGCATGAGCCCCTCGGAGAGCCGCCAGAACAGGAAGATGCGGTACCACTCCTTGAAGAGCGGCAGGGCCTCGAGCACCTCGCGCAGGGTCGGCGGGAGGGGGTCCTGGTAGTTGGGGGCCGGGAGGAACCAGTTCGGTGTGCGTTGGAACACGGTGAGCGCGCCGACCTCCGGTTGGATCCGCGGCACGCACTGCACCGCGCTCGCAGCCGCCCCGACCACCGCGACTCGCCGGCCTGCGAGCTCGATCGAGTCGTCCCAGCGCGCGGTGTGGAAGGTCGGCCCGGCGAAGTCCTCCCGACCCGGCAGGTCGGGCACGGAGGGTCGGTGCAGCTGGCCCACGGCGCTCACGAGGACCTCGGCCTCGTGGTGCACGGTCGCGCCGTCGGGACCCTCGGCCTCGATGCGCCAGCACGCGCGCGCCTCGTCCCACTCGGCTCCGACGACCCGCACGCCGAACTCCATGCGCGCCACGAGGCCGAGGTCGGAGGCCACCGCGCGGAAGTAGTCGAGCAGCACGCGTTGGTCGCTGAACTGCTGGGGCCAGTCGGCGCGGGTCGCGAACGAGTAGGAGTAGAGGTGGTTCGGCACGTCGACCCGGCACCCGGGGTAGCGGTTCTCGTGCCAGGTACCGCCGAGGCCCTCGGCCTGCTCGAGGATGCGCACCTCGAGGCCGGCCTGCCGCAGTCGGTGTGCGCAGAGGATCCCGGACATGCCGGCACCGATCACCACGGCGCGCATCGCCCGGCCCGGCGCGAGTTCCTCGACCGACCACGCCGGGGCCCGACGGTCCTCACCGGGGAGCACGAGCTCCTCCCGGACCATCGTGTAGGTGCGCTCGGCGAGCGCCTCGCCGAGGCAGAACTCGACCGCCCGGCGGATGAACGCCTCGTCGACCACGGCCGGGCGACCCGAACCGCGCTCCCACTCGTCGAGCGCCCGCTCGGCCGCGGCCCGGGCTGCCGCCTCCCGGTCGGGGTCGTAGCCGCCGTTCGGCTCGAGCCGGCGGGCCGGATCGGGGGCGAACCCCGGGTCGAGGAGCCCGGCGTCCCCCGTCGCGTGGGCGAGGGCCGCCAGCAGCGGCGGGAGGGGGACGTCCCGCAGGTCTCGCACGGCGGCCGAGCATAGGGGCCGAGCGGGGATCCGCCCCCGGCGCCGACCCCGGGGACCCCAACCCGGACCCGGGCCGAGGCGACCGACAGGATGTGACATTCGGTACCTTGCCTATTCCTCTGTGTTGAGTATGGTTTGCCTTAAGATCGCTTGAGGTAATTGAGGGCAGGAGGAGGGACGTTGGCAGCGAACGAGCAACCCGGGCCGGTACCGGGCACCGTCAGCCCGGAGGGCTTCTTCGAGGAGGCGCCCGTCCTCACGACCGTGGCGGGTTTCGACGGGTTCTTCAAGGAGCTCGGCGGCCCGTGGACCCGGGTGACGGGGTGGTCGCACGCCGAACTCGCCGCGAGGCCGTTCTTCGACTTCGTGCACCCCGACGACGTCGCCGCGACCGAGGCGGAGCTGGCCCGGCTCGGCGAGGGTCACGAGACCGCCGCCTTCGTCAACCGGTACCGCCGGGCCGATGGGGGTTGGGTCTGGCTCCAGTGGCACGCCCGCGTCGTGGACGCCGAGCGCATCTACGCGATCGCGCTCGACGTGAGCGCGGCGGTCGCCCAGGAGCGTGCCCTCGCGCGCCAGCGCGAGCTGCTCCGGATCGTCGCGGACCTCCAGCGCGACGAGCTGTCGGGGCTCGACTCAGTTGGTTCGATCACTGGAGCGCTCACCGCCGCGCTCCCCCTCATCGGCGCGCACTCGGGGACTGCGGCGCGCGTCGACACCGGGGTCGACGGACAGCGGACCACGGTCTGCCTCGCATCCACCGATGCCGCCGCACCGTGCCAGCCCGGCACCCGCACCACCCTGCTGGCCGACGTGCAGATCGACACGAGCGCGACGGACGCGCGGGCCACCGCGCTCGAGGTCGCGTCCCTCGTGGTCGCCGACGGTCATGCCTGCACGGTGCGAGCCCTCGACCCGGATCCACACGCCGCCCCGCAGCACCTGCTCGGCCTTCCGCTCGGCGCCCCGAACCCGGTCGGCGTGCTCGGCATCGTCGCCGCCGATCCGTTCCCGACCGATGCGGCGGACTTCCTCCGCCCGCTCACCGGGGCCATCGCCACGATCATCGAACGGGATCGAGACCGAGCCGACCGGCGCGCCATGAGCTCGCAGGTGCTGCGCCTGTCCTCCGTGCTCGCCACGATGCTCGACCGGTCCGAGTTCATCCTCATTGCCACCGATCGGCACGAACGCGTCGCCTTCCTCAGCGCTGCGGCCGTCCGCTGGCTGGGATCCGACGCGCCCGCCGAGGGTCGGTGGGCCTTCGACCGGCTCCGGGCGCCCGGTGCGACCACCGGCCCCACGCTCGCCGAGGCCTTCCCGGTCGATGCAGGCGGGGTGCGGGAGGTCGAGTGGGGCCTGCTCGACGCACACGGCGATCCGGTCCCCATGGTCGTGAGCGGCTCGACGATCGCGGATCCCCTCGGGCGCACCGAGGGGTGGGTGCTCCTCTGCACGCCGCTCGCCGATCGCCAGCAGGCCGAGCAGGCCCGCATCGAGCACGCGAGCCTCGCGGCCCAGGTCGAGCTGCTGCGAGACCGCGAACGCCAGCTCGCCGCGCTCACCGAGGCGACGTAGTACGTCGTGGCCAGCCGTACCCGTCGCGAGGCCCTCGACGTGGTCGACCACTTCCTGCCCGCTGCGTTCGGCCCGCACCGGGTGCGGCTGCTGCGTGCGGTCGGCCGCGACCGGCAGCCCACCGGGTCCGCCCCGGCCGACTCGGTGCTGGCCACCGACTGCTGGGCGGCCCGCACCGGACGCTCCTTCCTCAGCGAACCCGGGCACGGTGTGCGGTGTACCCACCTCCCCGCTGCGGGACGCCACCTCTGCACCCCCATCGGCGACGGCCAGCACCTCGCGGCCATCATCACCGTCGACCTCACCCTCTCCGACCACACCGGCGTCGCCGGAACGATCGGCGTCGAGTCGATGGTCGAGGAGGTCGCCCGCCAGCTGTCGACGGCGCTCGCGAACCTGCGGCTGCGCCGCGCGCTCGAGGATCAGGCGCTCGTCGACCCGCTGACCCGCCTCGGCAACCGCCGGGCCGCCGATCGGGCGCTCGGCGACGCCCTCGCCCGCTTGCGGACCCACGCCGAGCCCTGCGCAGTCCTCATGCTCGACATCGATCACTTCAAGGCCATCAACGACCGGCACGGCCACGATGTCGGCGACGAGGTGCTCTCGGCGTTCGCCCGTCTACTCGGCGGACTCGTGCGCGAGGAGGACCACGTTGCCCGCCTCGGGGGTGAGGAGTTCCTGCTCGTGCTGCGGGACGTCGGACGCGCCGACCTCGACGGGATCGTCGAGAGCATCCGGCACGGCATCGAGCGGGCCGACTTCCCCCGCGGTGTGCGGGCCACCGTCTCGATCGGTGCGGCCCACGTCGCCGACGTGGGCGTCACGGCGGACGCGGCCGTATCGGTGGCCGACGCGCTGCTCTACGCGGCGAAGCACGCCGGTCGGAACCGCGCCGAGATCGGCGTCGCCGTTCCCCCGGCGTCGGCCTCGTCCACCCGTCCGCGCCCGCCCCTCGGGGCCGGGCGCATCACCACCCAGGAGGTCTCCCCGTGATCGATCAGGTGCAGGAACGCCGAGCCGGGTTCTTCCTGGTCGACGAGGCCGGCGTCGTCGTGCAGGCCAACGATCGAGCCCGCGACCTCATCCGCGCGCAGGGCGATCTCGTCGGCCGTCGGATCACGCCGCTCATCCCCCAGTGGGACGATGAGGACGACCAGCGGATCTCGACGTTGCGCTGTGACGACGGGACCGACCTGCCGATCTTCATCGCCAAGGTTCCGCTCGGCGAACACCTCGGAGTCGGCATCGTCGACCTCACCGACCCCGCCGCCGTGCACGATGCGTTCGTCCCGAACAACACCGTGGCGGGGCGACTCATCGCGCACCTCGACACCGGCATCGTCGTGCAGGGCGCGGACGGCGCGATCCTCGCTGCGAACGCGGCCGCGGCCCGCATCCTCGACCTCTCCATGGACGCGCTCCTCGGCCGCACCAGCATCGACCCCCGCTGGCGCACGATCCGAGAGGACCTCTCCGACCTCCCCGGCGAGGAGCACCCGGCCATGCGCTGCCTGCGCTCGGGCGAGCCGGTCCACGCGGTGTTCGGGGTCCACACCCCCGGCGATGAACTGCGGTGGATCGATGTGCATGCGATCCCGCTCGTCGAGCACCGCGGCGCGGTGATCGCGGTGGCCACCTCGTTCGTCGACATCTCGGCCGAGCATGGCGCCGCGACTGCCGCGAGGGATTCGCTCGAACGCATCGAACTCCTCCTCGCCGAAACTGCCGACGCCGTGCTCGTCACCGACGCCGGTGGCACGATCACCTACGCCGCGCCCTCGACCCACGCGACGCTGGGGCGGGACGCGGCCACGGTGCTCGGCTGCCCGGTCGCCGACCTCGGCGCCGGCTCATCGGGCCCGTCGATCGCACGCCTGCTCGAGGACGCGTCGGCCCGCGCCGGTCACCGCGTCGGCGGGACGGTCGAGGTCGAGGTACCCGGCAACGGCGATCGCTGGTTCGAGATCCGCGTGCGCAACCACCTCGAGGTCCCCGCCATCGGGGGCCTCGTGATCACGCTGAGCGACGTGCACGACCGAGTGCAGGCCATCGAGCAGCTGCGGCGGGTGAACGCCGAGCTCGAGCGTCGCCTGGCCGAACTCGACGAGGAGCACCGAGTCGACCGGGAGATGGGCCTCGCCACCGACCTGCTCGCCCACTGTGCGAGCGCCGACGAGGCCCGCTCGGTCGTCTGGGGCGCCGTCACCTCCGTGTTCCGTGGCGTCTCGGCCAACCTCATGTGCACCGTGCCCCCGAGCACGACCCTCAGCACCGTCGAGTCCACGGCGGGCACCGGCGACGAGTTCGACGTCGACGACTGCTGGGCTCTGCGAACCCACCGTGTGCACCGCAGCGACGGAGCAGGCGGCCTGCGGTGCCACCACACGGGCGAGGGCGGTGACGCCATCTGCGTGCCGCTCGGCCTGGCCACTGCCCCGTTCGGCCTCATCGTCCTGCAGGCCGGGGACGAGGCGACCCTGCGCCACGCGCACGCGCTCGCCGACCGGGTCGGTCCGCTGCTCCAGCGCCCGGACGTCGTCCCGATGTTCTGATCCAGTCCCGGCGACTACCGTGCCGCCGATGTCGGACCACCGCGGCCACCACCACCACGTCGTCGACGAGCACCTCGCGCACGCGGCGCGCCTCCACCTCGTGCGGCTCGACCACGACGGCTTCGTCGAGGAGTCCGAGGCGAGCGGGCACGCCGTGCACCAGGCCTCCTCGATCGACGCGCTCCTCCGCGGCGCCTACGACGGTGACCTGACGCTCGACGAACTCGTGGCTCAGGGCGATCTCGGCCTCGGCACGGTGCAGGCCCTCGACGGTGAGCTCATCGTGCTCGACGGCGAGTGCTTCCAGGTCACGGCCGACGGCGAGGTGCGTCGGCCGCCCGGATCGATGCGCACCCCGTTCGCCGTGGTGTGCCGGTTCGCGCCCCACGTCGATGAACCGCTCGACGCCCGGCACTCCCTCCCCGAGCTCAGCGCCCGCATCGACGCCATCGCGGCCGAGCACGCGGGCGACCTCGGGCCAGCGCCGATCCTCGCCGTACGCATCGACGGTCGGTTCGCCGAGGTCGACCTGCGCAGCGTGCCGCGCCAGGCCCCGCCCTACCCGCCGCTCTCGGAGGTCGTCGACCACCAGAGCCAGTGGCAGGCGGTCGCGCCCGACGCCGACGGCATCCCGGGCACCCTCATCGGCTTCCGCTTCCCGCCCGAGGCTCAGGGGGTCGAGGTCGCCGGGTACCACCTGCACTTCCTCTCCGAAGACCGTCGCATCGGTGGCCACGTGACCGGAGCCGACCTCATCGAGGGGCGACTCCATCTCGACGGCACCACCGAGCTGCACCTCGAGGTTCCCGCGGGCGTCGAGGTCGCCGAGGCCGACACCTCGGATGCGACCGCCGCGATCATCCGCCGCGTCGAGGGCGGCTGACCGTCCCGGAGGCTCGGACGCGCGCCGGCGCGTCCGGGCGATTCAGCGGAGGATGTCGGGCGGCGCGTCGGGACCGCCGGACGCGGAGACCGGCTCGGCCTCGAGCAGCGCCCGCCACTCGATGTCGATCATCTCGGACCGGTCCACCGCGATCCCGTCGACCGCGGCAGCCACCGTCGCGTCGCGCACCATCTCCTCGCACATCTCGACCACCTCGTCGGGACGCGGTTCGGAGTCGACCCCATCGGCGATGGCATCGAGCGCATCGAGGGTCCGCTCACGACGCTCGACGCTCCTCGCGGCCTGCTCGAGCATGAGCGCGGCCGGCGACACGCCCGCACCCCGAGCCGCGCGCACGGCGAGGCTGGCCGCGATGCGGGCGAGGGAGAGCGTCACCCCGAGCAGCCGCGGCGGCTCCTCGATCCACTCCTCGACGCAGTCGTCGAGGAGGATCGACAGCGCCTCCCAGTCCTGGAGGCCGTGCACCACGAGCAGGGCGCGCGCACATGCCTCAGCCTCTTCGGAGGCGGCGATGCCCTCGGCGCTGCAGCCCAGGTACCGCTCGATCACCTCGAGCGGACTGCGCGGCGGGGCGGGTTCATCGTGGCCGGCCTCGAACGGCGCGGGGTCGAACAGGGTGGGACGGGCGTCACGGTTCTCGGTCAATCGGGCTCCTCTCGGCGCAGGGGATGAGGCGCCTCGGGGAGGGTCGACGACCCGCCCCGAGGCGTCCCCCGACCCTACGGAGGGGGTGTGACAACCCGACCCGGCAGCCCAGGTGACCCTGAACCGCCCCTCAGGCCCTGCGACGGGCCGTGAACCGAGCCACCGAGATCGAGGCCCGGTGGCCCGGCCTCAGGCCGGAGCGGCGACGGCGAGCGGTTGCCGCCCCGAGTAGGCGACGAGCCGTTGGAGCGGCGTCGCTCCGGACGGGGCGGCGACGGCCTCACCACACAGTGCGTCGTTGCGGGGCACCGACTCCAGGACGAGGCGGGCGAACTGCTCGATCTCGCCGACGAGATCGTCCGGGATCTCGACGGTGGCCCCGGTGACGGACGCGATGTCCCACGCGTGCACGGTGAGGTCGAAGGCGACGAAGCGCAGGAAGGTGCCCACGGTCATCGCTCCGAACGGCAGGTCGAGCACCCGCTCCAGCGTTCCCGGCTGCTCGAGTGCCTCGCCGAACCGCGTCGCAGCCGCACCGAAGGCTCCGCTCGGGTCGTCACCCACGACATCCGGCAGCTTCCCCGAGATGTCGAGCACCGGCCCGCCGAGGAACGCCTCCGTGAACATCTGCGCCCCGCCGATCACGTGGTTGAGCAGATCGCGCAGTGTCCACGCGCGGCACGGGGTCGGTCGATCCATGTCGCTGGGCCGAACGGACGCGATCGCGGCGCCCAGGGCCGGGACGACGATCGAGAGCTGCGCGCCACCGTCGACGCCGTCGGCGAGCTCGAAGCGGAGCGGGCCCGCACTCACCGCTGCACCCCGAGCTTCTCCGCCATGTGGTCCACGACAGCCAGGTGTGCGGCGTGCGGGCTGAAGAGGATGACCTCGGCGTCCTCGGTCACCCGGATGGAGTGGTACGCGGGCCAGTAGAAGAGGTCGCCACCCGACACCTGCTCCTCCGGCGCGTCCACGTAGGTCACGGTGAGCGCACCCGAGATCACGTACCCCCAGTGCTCGGCCGCGCAGGAGTCGCGGTCGAGCCCCTGGAGCAGCGGCGCGATGTCCGTACCCGCTCCGAGCGAGAACCACTCGGCGGCGATGTCCCCACCACCCGAGAGCTCTCCGAAGCCGCCGGCTTGGCGCGCGGTGGCGCCGGGGATGCCGAGGATGACGGGGATGTCTTGCCGTGCGATACGCATGTACTGCTCCTCGTTCGTCCGGAACCCGTTCGGGGGCCGGTTCAGTGGTGGGTCCGTCGTCGGCCCGGCTCGGAGCACCTCGTCACGATTCCCCAGCCCGGCTCTCGATGAGCAGGCGTGAGAACCCGTGTCACAATGGAACGGTGATCGCCGCCGACCCCATCGACACTGCGCTCGCGGCCCACCGCTGGGACGAGGCGCTGCGCCTGATCGACGGTGCGGGCCGCTCCGGATGGACGCCACCGCTGCTCGAGCAGCGGGCACTGGCCGCCTACGGGGCCGGC
>JBJTQX010000134.1:0-16336 GCA_046075855.1 Actinomycetes bacterium | reverse complement strand
CCACCCGTGGCGGAGGAGTCCGCCTCGACCCGCCCGGCCCGGCGCTGGCCGCGCTCGGACGGTTCGGTGAGTTCTGCGGGCGGTTCGTGCCCGAGACGATCGTCGCTGCGCTCGAGCAGCTCGAGCGCGAGTTCCGTGACGCGTGGGCCTCCGAGGCGTTCCGGGCCGAGTTCTCCGAGCTCCTGCAGCACTACGCGGGACGCCCGACCCCGGTGACCGAGTGCCGCAACCTCTCGGAGCGACTCGGCGTGCGGCTGCTCCTCAAGCGCGAGGACCTCACCCACACCGGTTCGCACAAGATCAACAACGTGCTCGGCCAGGCACTGCTCACGAAGCGCATGGGCAAACGGAAGGTGATCGCTGAGACCGGGGCCGGGCAACACGGCGTGGCGACCGCCACCGCGGCTGCCCTCTTCGGCCTCGAGTGCAAGGTGTTCATGGGCGCGACGGATGTCGAGCGTCAGGCCCTCAACGTCTGGCGTATGCGGCTCATGGGTGCGGAGGTCGTGCCGGTGACGAGCGGGAGCGCCACCCTCAAGGATGCCATCAACGATGCCATGCGCGACTGGGTCGCCTCCGTCGAGGACACCCACTACTGCATCGGCTCGGTGGTCGGTCCGCACCCGTACCCCTGGATCGTGCGGGAGTTCCAACGGGTGGTCGGTGACGAGGCCCGGGAGCAGACCCGGACGCTGCTGGGCGAGGATCCCGACTTCGTGGTCGCGTGCGTCGGCGGCGGCAGCAACGCGATGGGGACCTTCGCGGGATTCGTCGAGACGCAGGCCCGCCTCATCGGCGTCGAGGCGGCGGGGCTCGGTCTCGAATCGGGCCGGCACGGGGCGTCCGTGAGCCGGGGCGTGCCCGGTGTGCTGCACGGGGCCCGTTCGCTCTACCTCCAGGACGAGGAGGGGCAGATCCTCGAGGCCCACTCGATCTCGGCGGGGCTCGACTACCCGGGGGTCGGCCCGGAGCACGCGTCGTTGGCCGCCGGGGGCCGGGCCGAGTACCACTCGGCCACCGACGCCGAGGCGCTCGACGGGTTCCGGCTGCTCTCGGTGACCGAGGGCATCGTGCCGGCACTCGAACCGGCGCATGCCATTGGCTGGCTCGCCCGCGAGGCGGGAGGCGTGATCCCGGAAGGTTCGACCGTGCTGCTCACGCTCTCCGGTCGGGGCGACAAGGATGCCCAGCAGGTGTCGGAGCTGCTCGATCTGGACGATCGCGCGTGACGATCGAGGAGAGGTTCCGGGCCCGACGCGCCGAGGGTCGTTCCCTGCTCGTGCCGTACATCACCGGCGGGCTCGGCGCCTGGCGGGAGACCATCGAGGAGATCGCGGCGGCCGGGGCCGATGCGATCGAGGTCGGCATCCCGTTCTCCGACCCCATCATGGACGGACCGGTGATCCAGGCGTCCTCGCAGGCCGCGCTGCGATCGGGTGCCACGCCGCAGGGGATCGTCGCCGACCTGGCCGGGCTGGACGTCGACGTCCCCCTCGTCGTCATGACCTACTACAACCCGGTGCACCACCTGGGTCACGCTCGGTTCGCCGACGCGCTCGCGGCCGCCGGGGTGCAGGGCTCCATCATCCCCGACCTCCCGGTCGATGAGTCGGGACCGTGGATCGAGAGGGCCGAGGCGTCCGGGCTCGAGAACGTCCTGCTCGCCGCGCCGACGACGACCGACGATCGCCTGGTCACGATCTGCGCACGATCCCGAGGCTGGATCTACGGCATCGCGCTGCTCGGCGTCACGGGGGAGCGCGCCACCGTGGCCGAGGCCGGCCTCGACATGGGCCGCCGGCTCAAGGCGGCGACCGACAAGCCCGTGCTCCTCGGTCTCGGGGTCTCCGATGGCGAGCAGGCTCGGACCGTGGCCGCCGCGGCCGACGGGGTTATCGTCGGCAGCGCGGTGGTGCGACGGCAACTCGAATCGGGTTCCCCGGCTGAGGTGGGGGCGTTCGTCCGGAGCCTGCGCGCCGGGCTCGACGGCTCGTGACGCCGAGCGCATTCCCGCCCGCCGACCACTGCGACCTCTGCGAGGAGGCCCGGATCACGCCGTGGTTCCACGAGGACGAGCTCTGCTGGATCGCCGAGTGCGAGATCTGCGCGGTCCCGATGGTGGTCTGGCGTCGTCACGACACCTCGCCGCCCCCGGAGGTGCTGGCTCACCTCCACGCCCGCTTGGCCGAGGTGGTGGCCCGGCACTTCGATTTCGAGCACTACGTCGACGATCACATGCGCAACATCCCGGACCACTACCACGCCCACGCCCGGCCCCGGGGTGGCTTCTTCGGACACGGGTTGCGGCGCACCGACGGGTGAGCCCGGAGCGAACGGGTCATCCGGGTCCGCCGTGGCTCCGTAGAGAGGACGATCCGGCAACCCCCCTGTCGGACGACTCGACCAAGGGAGTGACCATGCGTGCTCGCAAGTTCATCGCCACCCTCGGCATCGCCACGGTTCTCGTGGCCGGCCTCGCCGCCTGCAGCAGCAGCGACGACGACAGCAAGGCCTCGGGTGACAAGACCACCAGCACGACGGCGGCGAAGCCGACGAAGTGCGCCAACACCGTCGTGGACGTGGCCGCCGGGAACCCCGAGTTCTCGACGCTCGTCAAGGCCGTACAGGCTGCGGGCCTCGTGGACACCCTGAACGGTGAGGGTCCCTTCACCGTCTTCGCCCCGAACGACGCGGCCTTCGCCAAGGTGCCGGCCGACACGCTGAACGCGATCCTCGCCGACAAGGCGAAGCTGACGTCGATCCTTACCTACCACGTCGTGCCCGGCAAGATCATGGCTGGCGACCTGAAGCCCGGTGAGGCGCAGGTGAAGACGGTCGAGGGTTCGGACGCCGCGGTCGTGGTGACCGACGCCGGGGTGACCTACGCCGGTGCGAACGTGATCGCCACCGACGTCGAAGCGTGCAACGGGGTCATCCACGTCATCGACTCGGTGGTGCTTCCGCCGAGCGCGCAGTAACCCGACGTCACCGACGTCCGTGCGAGCGGGGCCCTCAGGGGCCCCGCTCGTCGCGTCCGGACCTGGTCGTTCAGCTCCCGGCCGGGAGCCGGGATGCGAAGAGCTCGAGCACCGCGTCGAAGGCGGTGCGGGTCGGGTTGCCGGGAACGTCGACGAACTCGTGGGTCAGGACGCTGTGGGCGGACTTGGCGAACCCGTGGGCGTTCCCCGGGGCCGAGTCGATCTCGAAGCCCAAGAACGCGTCGCCCAGGAGGTCCCGGAGGGCGGAGAATCGCTCGGCCGGAACCGCACGATCCTCGGTGAACCGCAGGCCGATCACGCACGCGCCGGCTTCGGCTCGGGCCCGGACCGCCTCGGCCTCCTCGGGTGACAGCCCGACGTCGCGACGCCTCGACGCGCCGAGCGGGAGGGGGACGGATGGCTGGCTCAGGACCGGAGCCGCGACCGACGGGGAGGTGAGCATGGCCAGCCCGAAACCTCCGGTGAAGCACATCCCGATGACCCCGACGCCGTTGCCGCCGCAGGCGGCGTGCTCCCGCTCGGCGAGCGCTCGCAGCCACTCGGTGATGGGGCGTGACGCGTTCGTGGCGAACGCCGCGAACTCACGGGCCACGCAGGCCCGGGCGATCGTGGTGGCTGCGTACCCGCTCGTCATGGGTCGGCCCGGTTCCCCGAAGACCGAGGGGCTGACCACGGTGTACCCGGCCGCCGCCAGTCGTCGCGCGAGCCCCGCGTGCTCCGGGGTGATGCCGGGGATCTCCGGGATGAGGATGACGGCCGGGCCCCGGCCGAGCCGGAAGACCTCTCGGGTCGTGCCGAGCAGGGTCACGTGCTCGTGGTCGAAATCGTGGAGCGCGTCGCGGTGATCGGTCATGGGCTGAACCTACCGCCCGGGGGTGCGCCGGGTGTCAGACCTCGCTCGGGCTGACCTCGTCGAGGTCACGGTGCGCGCTCTCGGGGAGTCGGGGAACGAGGAGGATCGCGGCCAGCAGGGGTGCGATCCCGCAGAGCGCGATGGCGCGACCGAGGCCACCGAGCGGACCGCTGAGCCAACCCGCGGCGAGGAGTCCGGTGGCCGATCCGATCACGTAGGCCACGAGCATGAGACCGTTGCTGCTGCCACGCACCTCGGTCGGGAACATCTCGGCGTCCATCGTGCCGATGGTCAGCGTCGCCGAGGCCGCCGCCACGATCGACAGGGTGGACGCGATCCAGAGCAGTGGTCCGGTGGAGAGGAAGAACGCCATCGACAGCAGCGTGCCGGCGAGCAGGCTGGCGATGGCGACCGGCCTGCGTCCCCGGGTCTCGGCCAGGCGACCGGCGAGGAGGATGCCCACGAGACCCGGGATCCCATTGGTCACGCCCCGGAAGAGCGCGATGCCCGAAGCCGAGAAGCCGCGGACGTCAGCGAGGTAACGGTTCGTCAGCTGCGCCGACGGTGCGGAGAAGATGTTGGTGAGGAATCCGATCGCAGCGAGGAGCAGGAAGCGCCGACCGTACGAGGGATCGAACACCTCCCGCAGTCGCAACGGTGCGCGCCCGTCGTGGGCGACCCGGCGGAACCTCGAGGTCTCCGGCAGGGTCCGCCGGATCCGTGGCACGGCGAGGAGCGCCACCGCCGACAGGCCGAACGCGATACGCCAGGAGTCGGGCCCCCGGTCGGCGAGCGGGAGCAGGATCACCGCGAGCGCGAAGCCTGCACCCGCGGCGAGGCTGAGCATCGAGACGGCCCACGCGCGAGCGCCGTCCGGCGCTTCCTCGACCACCGCGATGCCGCCGATCACGAGCGCCGAGTTCACCGCGGCGCGCAGCACGGTCTGGGAGCCCGTGAACACGGCGAAGGACGGCGCGAGACCGGACACCGCGTTCGCCAGGCAGACCACGACCACGGACCACAGGATCACCTTGCGCCGACCGACCCGGTCCGCGGCGATGGCGGCCACGAGAGCGAACAGGACGCCGAGACGGGTGATGGCCAGTGCGGTGCCGAGGGCCGCATCGGTGGCCCCGAACGAATCGGCGATGGCGTTCGCGTTCTGTCCGAACAGTGCCGCGCCGAACGAGGCGATCGCGGCCGCGAACGCGGCCGACGCGAGGAAATCGATCTGCTGCGCCTCGAAGGCGGCCGGTGGCGACACGGGGGACGGTCGCAGGGGCCCCGGGATCGGCGTGCCGTCGATCGCCGCGCGGACGGACGCCGCGGCATGCCGGAGTCCCCGGCGCAGCACCCAGCGTTGGGCGGGCGCGAACGCCCACTGGAAGTAGGGGACGACGACGGTCTGCTCGGCCTCCAGGGTCACGCGGCTCCCCTGCGGCCGAGGGGTCACGGTGACCCCGAGCCGGGCGTGCACGTCGCCGGGGAGGGGACCGGTCCCGTCGGCGCTGAGCCCGAGCGCGTCGTGCACGGCGGGGAGGACCGACCTCGGATCGGCGTCGACCTCGATGGTGGTCCGCCGGTGCACGGGGGTAACACTACGGGTCGTCCACGACGTGCACGCGCACCGGGAGGTCCAGGTGGCACAACTCGAGGTGGGGGACCGCGCGCCGGCCTTCGCGCTACTCGACCAGCAGGGCCGACGGGTGCGGCTCTCGGCGTTCAAGGGTTCGACGGTGGTCGTGTACTTCTACCCGAAGGCTGATACCCCCGGTTGCACGACGCAGTCCTGTGCGCTGCGGGATGCCGAACCCGACCTCACCGCCCTCGGTGCGGTGGTGGTGGGCATCAGCCCCGATCCCGTCGATCGTCTCGCTCGGTTCGACGAGAAGTACTCGCTGGGGTTCACCCTCCTCGCCGACGAGGACCACGCGGTGGCCGAAGCCTGGGGGGCGTGGGGCGAGAAGACGCTGTACGGCCGCAAGTACCTCGGCGTCATCCGGTCGGCGTTCGTGGTCGACGCGAAGGGTCGTGTCGCCGGGGCATTCCCGAAGGTGAGCCCGAAGGACACGGTGCCGAAGGTGCGACGGGTGCTCGAGGGGCTCTAGCGGGGGTCAGGCGCCGACTGCGTGGAACCCGCCGTCGACGTGGATGATCTCGCCGGTGGTCGCAGGGAACCAGTCGGAGAGGAGCGCGACGACCGCGCGAGCCGTCGGGGTCGTGTCCCGCAGGTCCCACCCGAGCGGGGCCCGCTCGGACCACACCGCCTCGAACTGCTCGAAACCGGGGATGCTGCGGGCTGCGAGGGTGCGCAGTGGTCCGGCCGCCACGAGGTTGACCCGGATCCCGTCCGGTCCGAGGTCACGGGCGAGGTACCGGGCGGTCGATTCGAGTGCCGCCTTGGCCACGCCCATCCAGTCGTAGACCGGCCAGGCCTGCCGGCTGTTGTCGAAGTCGAGGCCGACGATCGATCCACCTCGCCCCATGAGCGGTCGGGCCGCCACGGCCAGGGCCTTGAGCGAGTACGCGGACACCTCGAGCGCGGTCGCGACGTCCGACCACGGGGCGTCGAGGAACCCGCCGCCGAGGCAGGACTCCGGGGCGTACCCGATCGCGTGCACCACCCCGTCGAGGTGCCCGCCGACGCGCGTGGCGAGCGCGGCGAGGTGCTCCTCGTCGGTCACGTCGAGCTCCACGATCTCGGGCGGCGTCGGGAGCTTGCGGGCCACGCGCTCGGTGATGCTCATCGCTCGTCCGAACGAGGAGAGCACGACCTCCGCGCCCTCGTCCTGGGCGACGCGGGCCACCCCGAACGCGATCGACGCGTCGGACAGCACGCCCGTGACGAGGATGCGTCGTCCCTGGAGGATCATGTCGCCACCTCCGGCATCGCAGTGAGCACGAGGCTCGCGTTGTGGCCCCCGAAGCCGAACGAGTTCGATAGCACCGGCCCGGGTCGCGTGGACCGCGCCGCCCCGTGCACGACGTCGGCGGTGATGTCCTCGCCGGTGTGCTCGTGGTTCGCGGTGGGCGGTACCACGCCATCGCGGGAGGTGAGGAGCGCGACGATGGCCTCCACGGCACCGGCCGCGCCGACGAGGTGTCCGGTCACGCCCTTCGTGGAGGTGACCGGTACGGCGCCGGGGCGGAAGACTTCGCCGATCGCGGCGCTCTCGCTCGCATCGTTGAGTGGGGTCGAGGTGCCGTGTGCGTTGATGGATCGGACCTCGTCGGGCCGGAGGTCCGCATCCGCGAGGGCGAGCCGCATGCAGGCGGCCGCGCCGGCGCCGCCGGGTGCGGGCGCGGTGATGTGGTGTGCATCCCCGTTGCGCCCGTAACCCAGCACCTCACCGAGGATGCGCGCGCCGCGGCCCACCGCGTGGGACCAGGTCTCGAGGACGAGGAATCCGGCGCCCTCGCCCATGACGAAGCCGTCACGTTCCCTATCGAAGGGCCGCGATGCCCGGGTGGGATCGTCGTTGCGTCCGGACAGCGCCCCCATACGGGCGAAGGCCGAGATCGCGGTGGGCGTCTGGGAGGACTCCGTGCCGCCCGCGACGACGACGTCGCAGGAGCCGTCGCGCAGGAGGCGGGTCGCCTCGCCGATGGCGTGCGCACCTGCGGCGCACGCAGTGGCGATGCACAGGTTGGGCCCGGTCCACCCGAGGTGGATCGAGATCGTTCCGGCAGTCGCGTTCGCCATCATCATCGGGACGAGCAGCGGACTCACCCGGTCCGCTCCGCGCCCGAGGAGCACGCCCACCTGCTCCTCGAGGGTCATGAGTCCGCCGACGCCGGTTCCCGCAAGTACCGCGGCCCGAGCTGGGTCGAGATCGTCGGGCAGCGATGCGTGGGCCACTGCGTCCAGCGCGGCCGCGAAGCCGAGTTGGGTGGCCCGGTCCATGCGGCGGGCCTCCTTGGGTCCGCAGTACGCGGTGGCGTCGAACCCGTCCACCTCGGCCCCGATGCGGACCGCGAGCGGCGCCGGATCGAACCGAGTGAGGCCGCGGGCCAACCCGCGACCCTCGAGCACCGAGGACCAGAAGGCGTCGATGGTCGTGCCGCCCGGAGCCTTCACCCCGATGCCCGTGATGGCGACGCGCGGACGACCCGCGTGGTCGGTGGGTGACATCTAGCTCGCGGCGACCTTCGCGAGCACGAGGTCCACCGCCTGGCCGACCGTGGTGACGCCCTCGAGGTCCTCCTCGGGGATCGAGACGTCGAAGCGTTCCTCGAGGCCCATGACGAGTTCCACGAGGTCGAGGCTGTCGGCGTCGAGATCCTCCTTGAACGAGGCGGCCTCGGTCACCTGGTCGGGTTGCACGCTCAGCACCTCGACCGCGACCTCGCGGATCGCCTCGAGTGCATCGGATCGTTCCATGGGTACTCCTTCTCTCTCGTGGTCAGTGGCCCATGCCCAACCCGCCGTCGACGGGGAGCAGGACGCCGGTGATGTATCCGGCCTCGTCGGAGCAGAGGAACGCGATCGTCGCCGCGCACTCCTCGGGGGTGCCGAACCGTCCGAGCGGCACGTGCTGGGCGGTGTTCGCCATCCACTCCTCGCCGAGACCCTCGGTCATGGAGGTCACGATAGGGCCGGGCGCCACGACGTTGCAGGTGATGCCCCGGCTCGCGTACTCACGGGCGACCGACCGGGTGAGCCCGAGCAGACCCGCCTTCGCCGCCGAGTAGTTGGCCTGACCGGCTCCGCCGAGGTGCCCGCCGACCGATGACACGTTGACGATACGGCCGAACCGGGCCCGCATCATGCGCGGCGTGGCTCGCCGGATCGTCTGGAAGGCCCCGGTGAGGTTGACCCGGATCACCTCGTCCCACTGCTCGTCGGACATGCGCGCGAGCAGGCCGTCCCGGGTGATGCCCGCGTTGTTCACGAGCAGTTCGACCGGGCCGAAGGCGTCCTCGATGCGCTCGAAGGCCGCCTCGACCTCGGCCACCTCGCCGACCCGGGCGCGGATGGGTAGGGCGTCGGCCCCGGTGCTGCGAACCGCCGCTGCCGTGGCTTCGGCGCCTGCGTCGTCGCCGCCGTAGCAGAACGCGACCCGATGTCCGGCCGCGCCGAGTGCAACGCAGACGGCCCGGCCGATACCCCGCGATGCGCCGGTCACGAACGCGGTCCGTGCGGTCACGGTCTACCCCAGGTGAGCACTGCGCTCGCCCACGACATCCCTGCACCGAACCCGCTCAGCAGCAACGTGTCGTCGGCACGGATGCGGCCGGCGTCGGCGGCCTCCGCGAGGGCGAGGGGGATCGACGCAGCCGAGGTGTTGCCGTAACGCTCGATGTTCACGACGGTCCGCTCCGGGGGGATGCCGAGACGCTGACGCGCCGCCTCGATGATGCGGAGGTTCGCCTGGTGCGGGACGAACCAGTCCACCTCGGAGGATGCCACGCCGGCACGCCCGAGGGCGATCTCCGAGGAATCGACCACGGCCCGCACGGCCCGGCGGAACACCTCCTGGCCCTGCATCCGCACGAAGTGCTCGCCCGCAGCGACGGTGGCGGCGCTCGTCGGGCGTCGGCTCCCGCCGGCTGGCACCTCGAGGATGCCCGTCGCGGAGCCGTCGACGCCGAGGTCCCCCGCGAGGAAGCCGGGGCCGTCGGACGCCTCGAGCAGCACCCCTGCGGCGGCGTCACCGAAGAGGATGGCGGTGCTGCGATCGTCGGGATCGACGATGCGGCTCAACGTCTCCGCGCCGACCACGAGCACGCGGTCGAACGTTCCGCCGGCGATCGAGGCCGCGCCGACGACGAGTCCGTAGACGAACCCCGCGCACCCGGCGCCGAGGTCCAGCGACCCGCAGTGGGTCCCGAGCGCGTCAGCCACGAACGCCGCGGTCTGGGGCACGGGCTGCTCGGGCGTCGCGGTCGCCACGATGATGAGGTCGATGGAGGTGGCGGGTGAGCCTGAGCGTTCGAGGATCCGTCGGGCGGCGGCGGTGGCGAGCGTGGCCGTGGTCTCCTCCGGCGAGGCGATGCGACGTTCCTGGATCCCGGTGCGCTCGGTGATCCACGCGTCCGAGGTGTCGAGCGTGGCTTCGAAGTGCGCGTTCGGCACCCGGGTTCCGGGGAGCGCATGACCCCAACCCGCGACGGCGGCGCGGCGGTTCATGCGAGCACCGTGGGGAGATCGTCGGGGCAGGCGATCGAGGCGACGGGTACTCCTGGCACCGTCCGGCGGGCGAGCGCGCTGAGCATGGTCCCCGCGCCCACCTCGACGAAACGGTCGACCCCGAGTTCGACGAGCGCACCTTGGACCTCGCGCCACCGAACCCGGCGGGCGACGTGGGGCGCGGATCGCTCCCGCCAGCTCGCGCCGTCGCGGATCGCAGCCGCATCGTCGTTGGCCACCACGGGGACCGAGGACGAGGTGAACTCCCGGTCCGCCAGGTGCTCCCGCAACTCGTCGACCGCCTCGTCCATGAGCGGGGTGTGGAACGCGCCGCCGACGTTGAGCGGCATCACCCGGCGCACGCCGGCATTGCGTGCGGCCGCCGATGCGGCGTCGACGCCTGCGGGGGTGCCGGCCACCACGACCTGGCCGGGTGCGTTGTCGTTGGCGATCCAGCACTCGTCGGTCGACGCACAGGCCGCGTCGGCCTGCATCAGCTCGGCCCCGATGAGCGCGACCATCCGCCCCGGGTGCCGGTCAGCGGCCCGCTGCGTCGCGGTGGCGCGGACCGCGGCGAACTCCACCCCCGTCCGCAGGTCGAGGACACCCGCAGCGATGAGTGCCGTGACCTGCCCGAGCGAGTGCCCGGCGAAGGCGACGGGTTCGGAGAGGTCCGATCGGAGTGCCTCCCACGCCACGAGCGAGGTGAGGAGGATCGCCAGCTGCGCCTCCCGGGTGCGCGACAGCGTCGCCTCGTCCGCATCGCAGAGCAGGTGCGCGAGTGGCTCACCCGTCAACGCCTCGGCATCCGTCACGATCCGCCAGGCCGGGTGGTCGCGCCACGGCGCACCCATGCCGGGTCGTTGGGTCCCCTGTCCCGGGAAGATCACCGCCGTCCGCACTGCCGCCCGCCTCCGCAATCGGCGTCGAGGGTACCCATCAGGTGCCGGGGTTCGCCTCGGCGTCGTCCTCCTCGCCGGCGAGCAGCCGGGCGCGGGTCCGCGGGTCCATGCGTGCCTCGCGGCGCACCCGGTTCGACGGCCCGACGACGAGGAGCACGGCGGCGCCGACGAGGAGCACGACGAGCGCGATGGTGAGCGGCAGCATCGATCGGTCCTCGGGGGGCGGCGAGCGATCCCGACCGCGGTTGGCCGAGCGCGCACGGGAGCGTAGCGGGGTGGCAGTATCGGGGCGTGTAGGGCCCGGATGGCGGAATCGGCAGACGCGGCGGACTCAAAATCCGCTGTCCGAGAGGGCGTGCGGGTTCGAGTCCCGCTCCGGGCACGGCGACCCGCGGTCCCGGGAGGTCCGTAGGGCGGCCATACTGTCGGTATGGCGACGGCGGTGCTCCGGTGAAGCAGGAGTACATCATCGAGGACTGGCTCTGGGAGGACGACAGCCCGGAGGCCACGAAGTACCAGATGACGTACGCCGAGGTGATGGGCCGGCGTCGCACCATCGAGGTCATGCTCGAGGCCGCCCTCGTGGTGGTGGCGGTGCTCGTGCTCGCGTTCGTCGGCTGGCTGGTGTTCCGGCCGAAGGCCCCGGCGAAGCCTGACGCCTGCCAGAAGGGCAACCTCGCGAAGTGTGCGAACCCGTCCCAGCGGAACACCTCGGAGACGGACCTGCCGGGCGGGTTCGACCCGGCCACCGGTGACACGAAGGGCGGGTCGTCGAAGGGCGGGTCGTCGAAGGGCAAGGACGCGCAGCGCCTCGACCGCTGCCTCAAGGGCGACGTGTCGGCCTGCGGCTGACCTTGCCCGGAACGGTCAGCCCCGCGGCGCGCCGAGGCCGAGACGTTTTGCGATCACCTCGTTCATGACCTCGTCGGTCCCGGCGCCGATGCGTTGGAGCCGAGCGTCGCGGAACTGACGGCTCACCGGGTACTCGTGCATGTAGCCGGCACCACCGTGGATCTGCAGGCACGCGTCGGCGATGTGGTTCTGCGCCTGCGCCACGAACTTCTTCACCATCGAGATCTCGGCGACCGGGTAGTCGCCGGCCTGGATCCGCCACACCACCGAGTACAGGAAGGCCCGGGCCGCTTCGAGCTCGGTCGCGCAATCGGCGAGGCGGTGGGCTACCACCTGGTGCTGGGCGATCGGTCGGCCGAAGGTCTCGCGGTCGCGGGCGAATGCGATGGTGGCCTCGAGGATGTCCTCGGCCTGGCCGATGCCGGCGGCGGCGCCGCAGAGCCGCTCGTACTGCAGTTGCCACATGAGCTGCTGGAACCCCTGACCCGGCTCGAGGCCGATGAGGTTCGCGTGGGGGACCCGCACGTCTTCGAGTGCGATCTCGGCCGTGTCGCTCGACAGCATGCCGAGCTTGCGGAGCTTCCGGCTCACCGACACTCCCGGCAGGTCCGTGTCGATGAGGAGCAGTGAGACGCCGTGGTGCCCGGCCTCCGGGTCGGTCTTCACCACCGTCGTGAGGAAGTCCGCTCGAACGCCGTTCGTGATGTAGAGCTTGCGGCCGTTGACGACCCACTCGTCGCCGTCGCGTACGGCCCGGGTCCGGATGCCGGCGACGTCGGAACCCGCGTCCGGCTCGGTGATGGCGATGGCTGCGATCTTCGTGCCCGCGATGGCTGGACGCAGGTAGCGCTCCCGCTGATCGTCGGTGCCGAACTCGGCGAGCGCCGGCGTGGCCATGTGGGTCTGGACGCCGACGGCCATCGGGATCGCGCCGCAGCCGCAGCGGCCGAGCTCCTCCATGAACACGAGGCCGGTGGCGAGGTCACCTCCGGAACCACCCCAGCGCTCCGGGTAGTGCAGGCCGAGGAACCCGAGCTCGCCGCAGCGCCGGAACACCGAATCCGGAAAGAACCCGGCCTCCTCCCACTCATCGACGAAGGGCACGAGTTCCCGGTCGACGTAGGCGCGGATGCTGGCCCGCAGGGCCTCGTGCTCAGGGGTGTGGATCGGGGTGGCCACCGGCGCAGAGTAGCCACCGGACCCGACCCCCTACACTCTGCGGCCGTGGGTCGATCGATCATCGAGCGCCGGCTCGTGGACATCAGCGAGCGCCTGAAGCGGTTGCGGGCCGATCTGGCCGTCACCGTGGAGCAGCTCGCGTTCATGGAGGACGACGCCGAGGACAAGCGGTTGCGGTCCCTGGTCGCCGAGACGCCGTTGGCGGATGTCGAGGCGCGGGAGGCCCGGCGCCACAGCGACGCCCTGGCCGGGCACCGGGCGGGCCTCGAGCGTTCGATCCGGGAACTCGAGGCCGAGCAGGATGCGCTGCTCGACCGGATGGCCGCCGAGCTGTCGGCGCCGTAGGAGCAGGAGCGAAGGTGGCGAGCAACAGCGGGCGGACGCGTGTCGTGATCGCCGAGGACGAAGCGATCATCCGTCTCGACCTCGCGGAGCTGCTCGCCGAGGAGGGCTACGAGGTCGTCGGGCAGACCGGTCGTGGCGACGAGGCGGTGGAACTCGTCCGTTCGCTGGAGCCGGACATCGCCATCCTCGACATCAAGATGCCAGGTCTCGACGGACTCTCGGCGGCCCGGCAGATCGCGAGCGATCGCCTCGCGGCCGTGCTCATCCTCACCGCGTTCTCCCAGCGGGAACTGGTCGAGCAGGCTCGGGAGGCCGGTGCGATCGGGTACCTGGTGAAGCCGTTCCAGAAGAGCGACCTCATCCCGGCGGTCGAACTCGCGATCGGTCGGCACCAGGAGATGCGGAGCCTCGAACAGGAGATCGGCGACCTCACGGAGCGACTCAAGGCACGCAAGGCCATCGACCGGGCGAAGGGGATCCTCATGGATCGGCACGGGATGGGTGAGCAGGACGCGTGGCGATTCCTCCAGACCGAGGCGATGAACCGGCGCGCCAAGGTGCACGAGATCGCCGACCTCGTCATCGTCGGCGAGCTGTCGCCACCCGCCTGAGACGTGGGCCGGTACCTCCTCCTCGACGGTCACTCCCTGGCCTACCGGGCCTTCTATGCCCTGCCGGCCGACATGGCGACCTCCTCGGGGCAGGTCACGAACGCGGTCTACGGCTTCACGGCCATGCTCGCCAAGGTGGTCTCCGATCTCGAGCCGGACGGGCTCGCGGTGGCCTTCGACACCTCGACGCCCACCTTCCGCAAGGAGCTCGATGCGACCTACAAGGCTGGGCGCAAGGAGACCCCTGACCTCTTCAAGCAGCAGCTCCCGCTCATCCGCGAGGTGCTCGACGCGCTCGCGGTGACCGTGGTCGAGGCTCCCGGATTCGAGGCGGACGACGTCATCGCGACGCTCGCGACGGGCGCGGCGGCCGAGGGGCACGAGGTGGTCGTCGTCACGGGCGACCGCGACTCGTACCAACTCGTGGAGGATCCGTACATCCGGGTGCTCTACAACAAGCGGGGCGTCTCCGACTACGTGCTCTACGACGAGGCGGGGATCTACGAGCGGACGGGGGTGACCCCGGCGCAGTACCCGGAGTACGCCGCCCTGCGCGGGGACGCCTCCGACAACCTCCCCGGTGTTCCGGGGATCGGTGAGAAGACCGCGGCGAAACTCGTCTCCACCTACGGGAACCTCGACGGGATCTTCGCGAACCTCGATGCGCTGCCGCCGAAGCAGCGGGCGAACCTCGGCGAGTGGGAGGCGCAGGTCCGGCACAACCACGACATGTCCGTGCTGCGACGCGACGTGGACCTCGACACCGGGGTCGACGCGCTGGGGTTCAGGTCGTTCGACGTCGACGGAGCCCGGCAGCTCTTCCACCAGCTGGAGTTCCGGAGCCTCTTCCCCCGGGTGCTCGCCGCGCTGCGGGTCGAAGACTCGGGGGCCGAATCGGGCGGCACGCTCGAGGTCGAGGTGCGGACGCTGCGCGAGGCGGCCGCCGTCGACCTCCGGCCGCTGCACGGTCACGAGGTGGCCTGGGAGCCCGTCTGGGTCGGGGAGGGGCGCAGCCGTACCATCGATGCGCTGGCTCTGGCCGACGCCGAGCAGAGCGTGGTGGTACTGGCCGACGCACTCGCCGATGCGAGGGTCCGATCGGAGCTGCGGTCACTCCTCTCGGGGTCATCGGTGGTCGCCCACGGTGCGAAGGAGCTGATCCACGGTCTCCGGACGCTGCTGGGCCGTGACGAGGTGGGCGAACTGTCACGGCTCGTCGAGGACACGGCCCTCGTCGCCTACCTGCTCGAGCCGGGCGAGGGCCGCTACGACCTCGAGCACCTCGCGCAGCGTCACCTCGGCGTCGAGGTCACCTCGCCCGACCGCGAGGAGGGCACGCTCGATCTGGATGGGCACCGGGCTCAGGAGGACGCGGGCCGTCGGGCGACGGCGGTGCTCCGCCTCGCGCCCGTGCTGCGCGAAGCCCTGGCCGAACGCGGTGCGGTCGACCTGTACCGGGACGTCGAGCTCCCACTCGTGGCGATCCTCGCCGACATGGAGGAGGTGGGCGTTCGGATCGATGTGGCGTTCCTCGACGACCTGCGTCGGGACCTCACCGCGGCCTGCGGCCGGCACGAGGCTGCGATCCATGCGGCCGCCGGCGAGTCCTTCAACGTGAACTCGGCCGCGCAGCTCCGCCGCGTGCTGTTCGAGACGCTCGGACTCACGCCCGTGAAGAAGACGGGGACCGGGCAACCGTCGACCGATGCCGACTCGCTCCAACGCCTGGCCGGCGAGCACCCGATCGTCGAGGAGATCCTGCGGTACCGCGAGGTCGAGAAGCTCCGAAGCACCTACGCAGAGGCACTCCCGCCGCTCGTGGCGGCCGATGGACGGATCCACGCCACCCTCAACCAGCTCTCGACGTCCACCGGGCGCATCTCGAGCGAGAACCCGAATCTCCAGAACATCCCGATCCGCACGGAGGAGGGCAAGGCCCTCCGGAAGGCGTTCGTGGCCGAGCCGGCGTGCGGGCTGCTGTCCGCCGACTACAGCCAGATCGAGCTGCGGATCCTCGCCCACCTCGCGGAGGATCCGGGCCTCATCGATGCGTTCGCTCGGGGCATCGACGTCCACACGGTGACCGCCGCGAAGGTCTTCGGCGTGCCCGAATCGGCGGTCGACGGCGAGCAGCGGCGCTTCGCCAAGGTGGTGAACTACGGCCTGGCGTACGGCATGGAGGCCTACGGCCTCGCCCAGCGCCTCGACATCGCCAACGACCGGGCGAAGGCCATCCTCGACGCGTACTTCGAGGGCTTCCCGGCGGTACGGGACTTCATGGATGCGACGATCGAATCGGCCCGATCCTGCGGCTACACCACGACGATCCTCGGCCGGCGGCGGGCCATCCCGGAGTTGGCCGCCGACAACTTCCGGATCCGGCAGATGGGTGAGCGGATGGCCCAGAACGCACCGGTGCAGGGATCCGCCGCGGACATCTTCAAGGTCGCGATGGTGCGCCTCGC
>JBJTQX010000133.1:0-17013 GCA_046075855.1 Actinomycetes bacterium | reverse complement strand
CCGACGAGGACGCGCGCGCGGCCCGCATCGACGCGGGGCGGGCGCGCGCCGCGCGCTACTCGTGGCCGGCGACCGCCGCCGCGCTGGCCGAGGTCTACCGGGAGCTCGTCGCGTGAGGGCCGCACTCCACGTGGGCCAGTTGCGGCAGCGGGTCCCCGGTGGCATCGGGCGGTACGTCGAGCGGTTGGCCCGCCACCTCCCCGAGGCCGGGGTCGACCTGCTGACCTTCGCCGCCGGGGCCGTCGACGCGCCGGCCGGCACGCGGCTGCCCGCGCTCACCGACCTCGGCCGACCGTACGACGGAGTGCGGTACGAGCTGTGGCACCGCCTACGGGCGCCCCGCCTCCCGTTCAGCGCCGACGTCGTCCACGCGCCGAGCCTCGCCGTACCGCCCCCGGGCGATGCGGCGCTCGTGGTCACGATCCACGACCTCGCCTTCATCGATCACTCGGACTCCTTCACGCGACGTGGCGTGGCCTTCCACTCCCGCGGCCTCGAGGTCGCCGAGCGCGAGGCCGACGCGATCGTCACCGCCTCCGAGTTCGTACGCCGGCAACTCGTCCGCCGCGGCATCGACGAGTCGCGCATCCACGTCGCGCCCCACGGCGTGACCCTGCACCCAACGCTCGACGAGACGGAGGCGCTCCGACGGGTCGAGGCCCTGGGGGTCCGTCCACCGTTCATCCTCCAGGTCGGCACCGTCGAGCCCCGCAAGGGCATCGAGAACCTCATCGCCGCCCTCCCGCGGGTCCGGCGCGCGATCCCCGACGTCACCCTCGTGCTCGCCGGACCCATCGGCTGGGGTCAGGTGGCCGGGCTGCGCGAGGCCGGCGTCGTGGCGCTCGGGCACGTCGAGGACGCTGCGCTCGAAGGCCTGTACCGGGAGGCGATGCTCGCAACGGTGGCGTCCCGCTCCGAGGGGTTCGGGTTGCCCGCGCTCGAGGCCATGGCCCACGGGACACCGCTCATCGCCTCCGACGCGACGAGCCTGCCCGAGGTGGTCGCGGACGCCGGCATCCTCGTGCCCCCCGACCACCCGGCCGCGTGGTCCCGGGCGATCATCGACATCGCGCGCGACGACGCGGCGCGCGCCGACCTCGCGGCGCGCGGACGCGACCGGGCGGCCACGTTCACCTGGGCGGCCTCGGGCGCGGCGCACCGCGTCGCGTACGAGCAGGCGCTGGCGCACCCCGCGCCGCAACGTCGCCGGCGCTCATAGACTCCGCGTCCGTGCGCGTCCTCCTCGACGTCTCCGCGGTTCCGGCGCGCCCGGTCGGTGCTGGCGTCTACACGATCGAGATCGCGCGTCGCCTCGCGGCGAGCGACGACGTCGACCTCGTGCTCGTCACCCGGATCGATGACGCCCCGCGGTGGGACCACCTCGCACCGGGCGCTGAGATCCTCGCCGAGGTACCGACCTCGCGCCCCGCCCGCCTCCTCTGGGAGCAGCGGCGGGCCCCCCAGCTCGCGAGCAGCATCGGGGTCGACCTCTGGCACGGCCCCCACTACACGATGCCGCTCCGACTCGGCGTCCCTGCGGTGGTCACCGTGCACGACCTCACGTTCTTCGATCACCCCGAGTGGCACGAGCGCACGAAGGTCCTGTTCTTCCGACGCATGATCCGGGCGTCGGTGCGACGCGCCGTAGGCCTCATCGCGGTGAGCGACCACACCGCCCACCGGCTCGCGACCGTGCTCGCACCCGAGTGTCCGGTCACCGTGGCGAACCACGGGGTCGACCACGACCGGTTCACCCCCGCCGCCGACCGCGGCGCGGACCTCGCCCGTCTGGCGCACACCGGCATCGCCGAGCCGTACCTCGCCTTCGTCGGCACGATCGAGCCCCGCAAGGACGTCCCTGCGCTCGTCGAGGCCTTCGCCCGCATCGCCGATGCCCACCCGGACCTGCGGCTCGTGCTCGCAGGAGCCGACGGGTGGGGCACCGAGGCGGTGCGCGACGCGGTCGCGGCGAGCGGGCACACCACCCGGATCCTGCGACCCGGTTACCTGCCGGCCGACGCGCTCGCGCCGTTCCTGCGGCGGGCCGAGCTCGTCGCGTACCCGTCCCTCGAGGAGGGCTTCGGGCTCCCGGCGCTCGAGGCCCTCGCGTGCGGCGCACCGGTGGTCACCACGACCGGGTCGGCCATGGCCGACGTGTGCGGCGATGCGGCCCGTCTCGTGCCGCCGGCCCGTCCCGACCTCCTCGCCGACGCAATGGCCGACCTGCTCGACGATGCGTCGGCGGCCGCGCGCCTGCGGGCGGCCGGTCCGCACCGGGCCGCGGCGTTCACCTGGGAGGCCGCGGTGGAAGCGCACCTGCGCGCCTACCGTCTGGCGGTCGGTGCTGCGTGAGCACGGACGCGGGGAGGTCGCAGTGCGAGCGGTGATCACGGGGGCGCGCGGCTTCGTCGGCCCGTACCTCACCGAGCACCTCGAGGCCCACGGCGACCTCGTCACCGGCCTCGACTTCGCCGGTCCCGAGCGCTTCGACGTCACCGACGCCGAGGGGGTGCGCGAGCACCTCGCCGCAGTCGCGCCGGAGATCGTGTACCACCTCGCCGCGCTCAGCCACGTCGGTGAATCCTGGGCGAACCCGGCCGCGCAGTTCCGCGTGAACGCCGAGGGGACCCTCAACGTCGTCGCCGCGGCCGCCGCGCTCGGCGTCGGTCGAGTGGTGGTGATCGGCTCGTCCGAGGAGTACGGCGAGGTCGACGCCGACCACGGCCCGATCGACGAGTCGACGCCCCTGCGCCCCGTCACCCCGTACGGCGCGGCCAAGGCCGCGGCCGAGACCGTCGCGCTGCAGATGGGCCGGGCCACCGATCTCGAGGTGGTCTGCGTGCGCCCCTTCCCACACACCGGACCGGGCCAGACCGATCGGTTCCTCGTCCCCGCCCTGGCCCACCGCATCGCCCGGGCCGAGCGCGACGGCACCGACACGGTGGTGATGGGGTCCCGGACCCCCCGCCGCGACCTCTCCGACGTGCGCGACGTCGTGCGGGCCTACCGACTGCTCGGCGAGCGCGGGGAACCGGGGCGCACCTACAACGTGTGCTCGGGGGTGAGCACACCGGTGGGCGACATCGCCGACCTCCTCGCGGCCGCCTCGACGCGGACCCTGCGGTTCGAGGTCGATCCGTCGCTCGTCCGACCGGTGGAACCACCGCCCCTCATCGGCGACGCGTCGACGTTGCGGGCCGACACCGGGTGGACCCCGGAGTTCCCACTCGAGCGGACGCTGGCCGACGTGCTCGCCGCCGCCCGCGCCGCGGGCTGAGTCACCCGCCGGCCGCCCGGTCCGCCGCGAGCGGCAGCACCTGGCGGTCCAGCCACCCCAGCAGCGTGGCGATCCCCCGGGGGTCGTGCCGGATGCGGTGACCCCCGTGGATGACGAGGCGGAGGTCGGCCGCACCGTGGGCCTGCGCGAGCTCGAGCGCCTCGGTGGGGGCGACCACGGGATCATCCGAGCCGTGGACGACGAGCAGCGGCCGCGGCGCGAGCTCCCGCGCGCAGGCCACGGGGTCGACCGCCTCGATCTCCGCCGCCCAGGCCGCGAGGTCGCGGGGCGCCTCCGGGTCGCGGAACACGCCGAGCCGCCGCGCCTCCTCGCAGAAGGCCACCGGGTCGGCCCGCCACTCGCGCAGGCCGGACGGTGCAGCGAGGGTCGCGACCCCGCGCACCCGCTCGTCCTCGGCCGCCGCGCAGATCGAGAGGGAGCCGCCGACCCCCGAGCCGACGAGCCACACCCCGACCACGTCGGCGCGCGCGCACATCGCGTCGATCGCCGCGCGGTGGTCGCGCCGCCAGCCGCCGATCGAGAAGTCGCCGTCGCTGCCGCCGGTGCCCCGGAAGTTGAAGGTGAGGACCGCCCAGCCGGCCTCGGCCGCGATCCGGTCGGCGAGGTCGGGGAACGTGATGCCCGAGGCGACCTGCCCGCGCGGCGGCAGCGGGAACCCGTGGGCGAGCACGAGCCCGGGGACCCGACCCGAACGGGCCGGACGCGCCCAGTGCGCGGCGAGGCGGATGCCATCGACCTCGATGCTGTCCTCCACGGATCCACCCCCTCCCCGGCGACCGTAGCGAGCGGGGACGAGGGCGCGCACGCCGGGCCCCGGTACCCTCTCGGCCATGGTGCCGGCGTACAAGGAGTGGGGTGTCGTCGTGCGGGCGCTGCTCGCGGGCGAGCAGGTGCTCGACGTGCGCAAGGGCGGCAGCCGCGAGGAGGGTCGCCACTTCGGCGTCCGCAGCACCCGGCTCTGGCTGTACCCCACGGTCGAGCACCAACGGCCCGAGCTGCTCAAGCCCGCCTACCGCCAATGGGTCGAGGAGTCGGTCGCCGCCGCGCCGGCCGATCGGGCGATCCGCATCGAGGGGTGGGCCGACATCACCGGCATCGCGACGGTCACCGACCCCGCGGTGCTCGACGCGCTCGACTCGCGCTTCATCTGGACGACCGAGTACGCCGGGTCCCGGCTGCAGTGGCGCTCCCGCGATCCGCTCTGGGTGCTCGCGCTCCGGGTGCACGTGCTCGACGAACCGGTCACCGTGCCGTTCCGTGATGCCTACGGCGGCTGCACGTCCTGGGTCGACCTCGACCGGCTGCCCGCCGACCCGGCTGACCTGCCCTCGCAGCCCGCGGTGAGCGACGCGGCCTACACGTCGCGGGTGGCCGCCATCGCCGACGCGATCCCGGGCGGCCTCGAAGCCCCCGTCGTCTAGGCGCGGGCGGTCAGAGCCCGAGCAGGCGGGTGGCGTTGCCGAGGAGCACCTTGGCCGTCACGTCATCGGGGATGCCGAGCGTGTCCCACGCGGCGAACCACTGCTCGTGCGTGAGGAACGGGTAGTCCGTCCCGAACAGCACGCGGTCCTGGAGCCGGCCGCGGATCTCGCGCACGAGCTCCGGGGCGAAGCGCTTCGGCGACCACCCGGAGAGATCCATCCAGGTGTTCGGCTTGTGGCCGAGCACCGCGAGCTGCTCGTCCTGCCAGGGCCAGGCCGGGTGCGCCATCACGATCTGCAGGTCGGGGAAGTCGATGGCCATCCGGTCGATCCGCATCGGGTGGGAGGTGCCGAGCTCGACCCCGCCCCCACCGCGCATACCTGCGCCGAGCCCGGTGGTGCCGGTGTGGACGAGCACCGGGATGGCGAGCGACTGCGCGGTCTCCCAGATCGGGTACACCGCACGGTCGTCCGGCGCGAACCCCTGGGCACCCGGGTGCACCTTGAGGCCGCGCAGGCCGAGGAACCGCACGGCCCGCTCGAGCTCCACCACCGCGTCGGGCTTGTGCGGGTCGACGCTCGCGAAGCCGAGGAACGCATCGGGGTGCGCGGCGCAGCACGCGGCCACGAAGTCGTTGGTGACCGGCGGGTTCCCGGTGTGGGTCTCGGCGTCCCAGGCCAGCAGCACCCCGACCACGTCCGCGGACCGGAAGACCTCGGCCATCTCCTCCACCGAGTGCTCGGGCAGGCGGGTGTGGAAGTGGTCCTCGCAGGCCGGGCGGAAGTCCCCCATCGCGCCCTCGACCCACTCGCGGGTGGAGGGGTGGACGTGGAGATCGATCGCGCGGGGCATGCGCGCGGCCTCAGTCCTCGTCGCGGGCGGCGTCGCGGATCGAGCGGTGCGGGCGGTACCCGCGGTTGCGGGCCTCGGTGAGCGAGTCCGGCCCGAAGCAGAGGAACTGCTCGGAGGCCATGAGCTCCTCGACGATCGCCGGGTCGAGGGTGGGCTCGTCGAGGTCGTAGACGACCTGGGTCCGCTTGTCGCCCACGTAGCGGAACTCTTCGAAACGGGTGGGTCGGCTCATGGTCCGGACCTTAGCGAGCCGGACCCGGGCCGTCGGGGCCGTCGCGGGTCTCGTCGGGCGGCACGGGACGCCCCACCGCGCCGATGGCCCGCAGGTAGGCCAGGTGGGTCTCGACCACTGCGTGCACCTGCTCGGGGAGGTAGGGCTCGCCGGTCGCCGCGGCCCGTTCGAGGATGTAGTCCACCGTCTCCACGCCGCCCACGATGGCCGGACCGGGCGGGGTGGCGCTCGAGCCGTTCGAGGCGACGCCGGCCCGCTTGAAGTGCTCGAGCTGCAGGTCGAGGATGCGGCGGAGGTCCTCGGGCGTGAGCGTGGAGGCGACGAGGTCGTCGAGGTGGGCGGCGACGAACTCGTACGCGTCGTCGGGGTCGACGACGGCGGACGGCGCGGTGTCCTGCATCCGCAGGGCCTCACGGAACACGAGGACCGCGGCGATGGCCAGGATCACCCCGAGGACGAACGTGCCGATGACGAGTGCCATACCACCTCGCGGCCGCGCCCCCGCCGGAGCGGGGGCGCGTACCGAATGACGTCGTAGCGGACCGGCTCAGATGCCGATGCGCTGGGCGAGCAGCTCCCGGTGGTACGTCGCGTCGCCGAGCAGGATCTCGCTGCTCTTCGCCCGCTTGAAGTACAGGTGCGCCGGGTGCTCCCAGGTGAAGCCGATGCCGCCGTGGATCTGGATGTTCTCAGCGGTCGCGTGGAAGTACGCGTCCGAGCAGTACGCCTTCGAGAGGCTGGCCACCACGGGGAGCTCCTCGTTGTCCTCGGCTGCGGCCCACGCGGAGTAGTACGCCGCGCTCTTGGCCGACTCGACCTCGAGCAGCATGTCGGCGCACTTGTGCTTGATCGCCTGGAAGGAGCCGATCGGCCGACCGAACTGCACGCGGACCTTGGCGTACTCGACCGACATGTCGAGGACGAACTGCGCCCCGCCGACCATCTCGTTGCTGAGGCAGACCGCGGCCTGGTCGAGGGTCTTGGCGAGCGCGGCCCAGCCGGCGCCGGCCGCCCCGAGCGGGGTGGCCTTGACCCCGGCGAACTCGAGCCGGGCCTGCTTGCGGGTCTGGTCCATCGTGGCGAGCGGGGTGCGGGTGAGGCCGGCCGCGTCGCCGGCGACGGTGAAGAACGAGATGCCGTCGGTGCCCGAGGTGCCCTCGGTGCGGGCGACCACGACGATGAGGTCGGCGTTGTGCCCGTCGATCACGAACATCTTCTCGCCGTCGAGGGTCCAGTCCGAACCGGAGCCCTTGGCCACCATGGTGATGCCGTCGGCGTCCCAGCGGCCGTTGGCCTCGGTGAAGGCGAGGGCGGCGATGGTCTCACCGGTCGCGATGCCGGGGAGCAGCGCGGACTTCTCGGCGTCGGTGCCCGCGTTGAGGATGGCGTTGGTCGCCAGCGCCACGGTCGCGAGGTACGGGGAGCACAGCAGGCGCCGGCCCATCTCCTCGAAGACGATGGCGAGCTCGACGAAGCCGAAGCCCTGGCCGCCGAACTCCTCGGGGATGTGGATGCCCTGGAGTCCGAGCTCCGCGCCCATCTGCTGCCACACCGCGGGGTCGTAGCCACCCTCGGTGTCCATGAGGCGGCGCACCTCCTCCTCGGAGCTCTTGTTCTCCATGAAGGAGCGCACGACGTCGCGCAGGCTGTCCTGGTCCTCGGTGAAGGCGAAGTTCACGGGAAGGTCCTCTCTTAGCGGGGTTCACGCGGGAGCCCGAGCACCCGCTCTCCGATGATGTTGCGTTGGATCTCGCTCGCGCCGGCGTAGATGGTCTCCGCACGGCTCGTCATGAAGATCTGGTGGAGCTCGTCGAGCTCGTAGCGCCCGGCGCCCTCGTCGGCGACGAGGAGGCCGTCGGTGCCGAGCACGTCCATTGCCCGCTCGCCGAGCGTGCGGTGCCAGTTGCTCCAGAAGAGCTTGCCGATGCTGCTCGACGGCCCGAGCACGCCCTTCTTCACGAGGTCCGTGAGCATGCGCATGCCGTTGAACTTCATGATCTGGACGCCGATGTAGGAGTCGGCCAGCTCCTGGCGGATGGTGGCCTCGTGGCTCGCGCCGTTGCCCTGCGCGATGCCGATGATCTCGGCGAGCTCCCGCTGGAAGGCGAGCTGCTGGCTCAGGAAGGCCGTGCCCCGCTCGAAGCCGAGCGTCGCCATCGCCACCTTCCACCCGTCGTTCACGTCGCCGAGCACGAGGCCCTTGGCCGTGCGGGCCTCGTCGAAGTACACCTCGTTGAACTCTGCCGAACCGGTCATCTGGCGCAGCGGACGGATGTCGACACCGGGCTGGTCCATCGGGACGAGCAGGTAGGAGAGGCCGCGGTGGCCCTGCGAGCCGGCCTCGGTGCGCGCGACCACGAAGCACCAGTCGGCCCGGTGCGCGAGCGTGGTCCAGACCTTCTGGCCGGTCACCACCCACTCGTCACCGTCGAGCACGGCCTTGGTCTGCACGTTCGAGAGGTCGGAGCCCGCGTTCGGCTCGGAGTAACCCTGGCACCAGAGCTCGTCGACGCTCTGGATCTTCGGGAGGAACCGACGCTTCTGCTCGTCGGTGCCGTAGGCGATGAGCGTCGGGGCGAACAGGCCCTCGCCGAAGAACGAGACCCGGGCCGGCGCGTTGGCCTTCGCGTACTCCTCGTTGAAGATCACCTGCTGGGAGAAGTCGAGGCCGCGACCTCCGTACTCCTCGGGCCACGAGCAGCCGACCCAGCGGTCGCGACCCAAGGTGCGCTCCCACTCGATGCGGGTGTCCCAGCCACGCTCGTCCGCGGGACCGCCGCGGCCACCGAGCTCGGCGAACTCGCCGACGAGGTGCTCGGACAGCCAGGTCCGCACCTCGTCCCGGAACTCGGCCTCGGCCGGTGAATCCCTGAAGTCCACGGCGGGCGACGCTACCGGAGGACCCCGAGGGGGTTCCAACGGGGCCGCACCCCCCGATCGGGCCCCGGCGGTACCCTCACCACCCATGGCGACCGCCGCGCCCCGGCGACCGGCCCACTTCGAGACCTCCGCGGTCCGGGTGGACAAGTTCGTGGTCGGGCCCTTCGACAACAACGTGTTCCTCATCCGCGACCGGAGCCGCGGCGAGGCCGTCATCGTCGACGCGGCCAACGAGCACGACCTGCTCGTGCCCCTCGCCCGGGCCACCGGGGTCCGCCGGGTGCTCACGACCCACGGCCACTGGGACCACATCCAGGCGGTGACGGCCATGCGGGACGCCGGTATCGAGGTGGCCGTGGCCGCCGAGGACGCCGAGATGCTGCCGGCCTACGACGACACGATCGAGGACGACGAGGTGATCCGGGTCGGCGACCTGCGCATCCGCTGCATCCACACTCCGGGTCACACGCCCGGGTCGACCTCGTTCCTCATCGAGGGCACGCCGTTGCTGCTCACCGGGGACACGCTCTTCCCCGGGGGCGTCGGCAACACCTCGTGGGACTACTCGTCGTTCGAGCAGATCATCGGCTCGGTGGACCGCCGCCTCATGACCCTGCCGCCGGAGACCCTCGTACTGCCCGGCCACGGTCTCGATACGACCATCGGCACCGAGCGACCCCACCTCGACGAGTGGGTCGCCCGCGGCTGGTAGCCCAATTTCCACTACGCAGGTAGTGGTATTACCATCCGCCGGGTGACGACCGAACCCCTGCTGCGCATCGAGGACCTCCACGTCGAGGCCGACGGCGCGCCCATCCTCCGGGGCGTGAGCCTCGAGGTCGGACCCGGCGAGGTGCACACGCTCATGGGCCCGAACGGCTCGGGCAAGTCGACGCTCGCCAACGCGCTCCTCGCGAACCCGGCCTACACCGTGACCTCGGGTCACATCCTGCTGCGGGGCGAGGACGTCACCGCCCTGCCCACCGACGAGCGGGCCGCCCGCGGCGTGTTCCTCGGCTTCCAGCACCCCGAGGAGATCCCGGGGGTCAGCGTCCTCAACTTCCTGCGCCAGGCGATGGCCGTGCGCAAGGGCATCCCCGACCTGTCGGTGCTCGAGGTGCGCATGGCGCTGCTCGACTGGACCGCCCGCCTCGGCATGGACTCGCGCTTCACCGAGCGGTACCTCAACGAGGGTTTCTCGGGCGGCGAGCGCAAGCGCAACGAGATCCTGCAGATGGCGCTCATGGAGCCGGACCTCGCCATCCTCGACGAGACCGACTCCGGCCTCGACATCGACGCGCTGCGCGACGTGGCCACCGGCATCCAGCGGGTGCGCGAGTCCCGCCCCGCACTCGGCGTGCTGCTCATCACCCACTACCAGCGGATCCTCGAGCACCTCGCGCCCGACCGGGTCCACGTCCTCGTCGATGGGCGCATCGTGGCCGAGGGCGGGCCCGAGCTGGCCGCCCGCATCGAGGCCGAGGGGTTCGACGCGTTCCGCGACCGGGCGGCCTGAGTGGGCCTCGACGTCGCGGCGATCCGCCGCGAGTTCCCGATCCTCGAGCGCACCGACCACGGCCGTCGGCTGGTGTACCTCGACACCGCCGCCACCGCCCAGAAGCCGCTCGCGGTGATCGAGGCGATGGACCGCTACTACCGCCACCTCAACGCCAACGTGCACCGCGGCGTCTACACGCTCGCCGAGGAGGCGACCTCGGCGTTCGAGGCGGGCCGGGCCGCGACCGCCCGGTTCATCGGCGCGAGCGACCCGCACGAGCTCGTCCTCACCCGCAACGCCACCGAGTCCATCAACCTCGTGGCCCGCACCTGGGGCCGGGTGAACCTCGCCGAGGGCGACGTGGTCGTGGTGACCGAGATGGAGCACCACGCCAACATCGTGCCGTGGCAGATGCTCGCGGCCGAGCGGGGCATCGAGCTCCGCTGGATCCCGATCACCGCGGACTACCGGCTCGACCTCAGCCGCATCGACGAGCTGCTCGACGGCGCCGCGCTGCTCGCCTTCACCGCCATGTCGAACGTGCTCGGCACGGTGAACGACGTCCCGACCCTCGTGGCCGCGGCCCGCGCCCACGGCGCGACCGTGCTCGTCGACGCGTGCCAGTCGATCCCGCACGAGCCGGTCGACGTGACCGCGTGGGGCGCGGACTTCGTCGCGTTCTCCGGCCACAAGATGATGGGGCCGACGGGGATCGGCGGGCTGTGGGCGCCGCGTGCCGTGCTCGAGGCGATGCCGCCGTTCCTCGGCGGTGGCGAGATGATCCGCGACGTCCGCAAGGACGGGTTCACGACGAACGACGTGCCGTGGAAGTTCGAGGCAGGCACGCCGGCCATCGCCGAGGCCGTGGGCCTCGGGGCGGCGGTGACCTGGCTCGAGGGGATCGGCATGGACGCGATCGCCGACCACGAGCGTCGACTCACCGCGTACGCGCTCGAACGCCTCACCGACACGCTCGGCGACGCGATCACCATCTATGGCCCCGCCACCGCCGAGGGGCGCGGCAGCGCGATCTCCTTCCTCGTGGACGGGATCCACGCGCACGACATCTCGCAGGTCCTCGACGAGGATGCGGTCTGCGTGCGGGCCGGCCACCACTGTGCCAAGCCGCTCATGCGGGAGCTCGGGGTGCCCGCCACGACCCGGGCCTCGCTCGCGGTCTACAACGACACCGACGACGTGGACGCCCTCGTGGAGGCGCTCGGCAAGGCCCGGGCGTTCTTCGCCCTCTGACGCCCTAGGATCACCACCGTGCCCGGACTCGAAGACCTCTACCGAGAGATCATCCTCGACCACTACCGCGCCCCCCGCAACCGCGGGGAGCTCCCCACGCCCCCGGCACACCGGGTCGAGGGGTTCAACCCGCTCTGTGGCGACGAGGTCGTGCTCTACCTCGAGGTCGGCCCCGACGGCACCGTGAGCGACCTGCGCACGAGCGGCCAGGGCTGCTCGATCTCGCAGGCCTCCACCTCGATGATGAGCGCCGCGGTGAAGGGGAAGTCGGTCGAGGAGGCCCGGCGCCTCATCCGGGCGTTCAAGGCGCTCATGTCGATCCACGAGTCGAAGCTCGAGGGGGCCGACGCCACCGCGGCCACCGAGGACGCGCTCGAGGGCGTGCGCCTCGGCGACCTCGAGGCGCTGCAGGGGGTCGTGAAGTTCCCCGTGCGCATCAAGTGCGCCACGCTGGCCTGGAACACCCTCGCCCAGGGCCTCGACGAGGCCGGGGCGGGCTGATCCGGCCCTGTCGCCTCCGGGCCCTTCGACCCCTTCGCAGGGATCGGTGCGGTCCGAGTGCGAAATGGGTCACGGACGGGTCGCGCGGAGGCGTAGCCTTGCCGACACGGGAAGGAAACCTCCCGGGGGTAGGTTGACCATCGGGAACACGGAGCGGACCCCACCGTCCGGACCGAGTTCCCGCAGCACCGACCGCAGCACTGGCAGCAACGAGAGGAGCACATGGTGAACACCGAACTGGTGGAACTCATCGACGCCGGCCTCGAGCGCTTCGGCAGCCGCGACCTCGTGAGCGGCGCGGAGGTCCTCGACTTCCTCCTCGACCTCCGCCTGTCCGTGATCGCCGTGCCGGACCCGCTGGCCCAACTCCTCGAGGAGGAGGCGCAGCCGGCCATCGGCTGATCCCCGGCCCGGCGGCGCGCGAACTGCGCGCCCCGCGGACCTCGCGCCACCGTCCACGGGTCCTCCCGTGCGAGACTCCGGTCCATCGACGACCTGACCCCCTCCCACCCGACCCCGTCGCGCCGTGAGCGGCGCCTCCAACGGCAGTCGAACGCCCGGGCCGGCCGCCCGGGGCGTACCGCGGCCATCGCCGTCGGCGCACTCGCCATCCTCGGCCTCGGCGCGGGGACGGCGTACGCGGTCGTCGCGGGCTGGCCGTCCGGCGAGGAGACCGCCGTCACCTCGACCACGAGCCGAGCCACCACCACCTCGTCGTCCTCGACCACCACCTCGTCGACCACCACGACCACGATCCCGCCGCTCGGCCAGCCCGCGGCGGCGACCCTGCCCCCCGTTCCCGGCGGCTCGGTCGCGCAGGGTTCCAGCGGGCCCGAGGTCGCGGCGTACCAGGAACGCCTCGCCGCGCTGCGCTTCGACCCGGGACCCACCCGCGGCACGTTCACCAGCGACACGACCTACGCGGTGCACGCGCTCCAGAAGCTCATGGGTGTGCCGGTCAGCGGCCGCATCGGCGAGGCCGAACGGGCCGCGCTCCAGACCTTCCAGTACCCGGCGCCGCTCGCGCCGACGGCCGAGGGGAACCGCACCGAGGTCGACATCACGAAGCAGGTGATGACCCTCTACGAGGGGCACCAGGTCCGCCTCATCACGACCATCTCGACCGGGAGCGGTGAGCGCTACTGCTACACGCCGTTCTACTCGACCACCCGCAAGTGCGAGAACGCCTACACGCCCGAAGGTCGGTACGCCTACACGTACTACGTCGACGCGTGGCACCGCTCCCCGCTCGGCCAGCTGTACAAGCCCTTCTACTTCAACGGCGGCATCGCGGTGCACGGGTACCCGAGCGTGCCGGTGCGTCCCGCCTCGCACGGCTGCGTGCGGGTTCCCATGCGCATCGCCGACTCCTGGCACACCCTCGTGCGCAAGGGCGATCCGGTCTACGTCGTGGGGACGAAGGCGGCCACCGTGCAGGCGCCGAACGTGGTGAACCCGAGCCAGCCCGCCCTGCCGGGGACTCGGACCGTCGGGGGACCACCGAACACCGCCTCGGGCGTCACGACCACCACCGCGCCGCCGACGATCGGCCCGGCCGAACCGACGCCGACGACCGTCGGACCGACGACGACGACCGAGGCGCCGACCACGACGAGCGCACCGACGACCACGACCACACCGCCCGGCTGAGCCGGGCCGGCGCTCAGAACCCCGGGTCGGCGAAGGGATCGGCGGGCGCGGTCTGCACCGGACCGGGAACCTCGATGCCGAGGCGGGCCGCGATGCCGTCGTAGCCACCGGCCTCGAGTTCCTCGGCGAGTTCCGGACCGCCGCTCGTCACGATGCGGCCGCCCATGAACACGTGGACGACGTCCGGGGTGAGCTCGGTGAGCAGGCGCGAGTAGTGCGTGATGGCGAGCACGCCGAGACCGGTCTCGGTGGTCATCGCCTTCACCCGACGGGCGACGTCGCGCAGCGCGTCGACGTCGAGGCCGGAGTCGATCTCGTCGAGCACGGCGTACCCCGGTCGCAGCACCGCGAGCTGCAGGGTCTCGGCCCGCTTCTGCTCGCCGCCGGAGAACTCGACGTTGACCCCACGGGCGAGGAACTCCTCGCGCACGCCGAGCCGCTCGGCCTCGGCGGCGAGCGCGGCGGCGACCGGTGCGGGATCGGCGCCCCGACCGCGCGTCGCGGCGTCGAGGAGGTCGGCCACCCGGACCCCGGGCACCTCGACCGGGTACTGCATGGCGAGGAACAGGCCGGCCGCGGCGCGGCGCCAGGTCTCGAGGCCGAGGACCTCGGTGCCGTCGACCGTCACCGACCCCCCGGTGGCCTCGTAGCCCTCGCGGCCCATGAGCACGTGCGAGAGGGTCGACTTCCCGGATCCGTTCGGGCCCATGAGCGCGTGCACCTCACCGGGGCCGACCTCGAGGTCGACCC
Source organism: Actinomycetes bacterium (assembly GCA_046075855.1). Taxonomy (GTDB): domain Bacteria; phylum Actinomycetota; class Acidimicrobiia; order IMCC26256; family IMCC26256; genus IMCC26256. The sequence goes on along the minus strand of JBJTQX010000133.1, from coordinate 2,679 downwards.
CGCGCAGGATCTCGGTGCCGGCCACGCCGCCGTGCAGGTCGCGGATGACGAGGCTCACGGGACCTCCACGATGACGTCGTCGCCGTCGACGCGCACGCGCAGTACCGGCACGGGCCGCGTGGCGGGGAGCGAGCGGGGCTCGCCGGTGGTGAGCGAGAACGCGGCGCCGTGCTTCGGGCACTCGATCGTGCACGCGCCCGCGTCCACCTCGCCCTCGGCGAGCGAGGCCTCGGCGTGCGAGCAGCGGTCACCGATCGCGTACCAGTCGTCGCCGATGCGCACGACCGCGACGCGCTGCCCGGCGGCATCGACCCGACGTACGCCGGGCACGGGGAACTCGGCCGTACTGCCCACGCGCACGTCAGCCACGGCCGTCCCCCGTGTGCAGGTGCCCGAGCTTGTCGTGCACCGCGCGCCGCAGCGGGTCGACGAGCGCGGCGACCGGGAGCCGTTCGAAGACGTCCTCGAAGAACCCGAGCACGATGAGGCGCTCGGCCTCCTCGGGCGGCACGCCCCGGGTCGCGAGGTAGTACCGCTGGTCCTCGTCGATCGGCCCGACCGCGGAGGCGTGCGAGCAGCGGACGTCGTCCGCCTCGATCTCGAGGTTCGGGATCGACTCGGCCCCGGCACCCTCGGTGAGCACGAGGTTGCGGTTGCTCTGGGTCGCCGTGGCCTTCTGCGCCTCGGGCCGGAGGTGCACGAGGCCCGAGTAGACCGAGCGGGCACGATCCTCGACCGCGCCCTTGAACAGCAGGTTCGAATGGGTCCGGGGTGCCGCGTGGTCCTGGAGCGTGCGGAAGTCGAGCATCTGGTCGTGGTCGCCGTAGTAGACGGCCACCTGCTCCGACTCCGCGCCGGGCGCCTCGAGGCGGGCCTCGCTGCGCAGCCGTGCGTACGCGCCGCCGAGCGCGACCGCCGAGGACCGCAGCACCGCGTCACGTCCGAGGTGCGCGCGCTGGAGGGCGATGCTCCAGGTGCGTGGCCCGTACTGCTGCACCGACTGGTACCGGACGTTCGCCCCGTCGCGCAGGATGAGCTCGACCACCGAATCGACGAGGTGCTCCACGCCGGGGGAGCCGAACCGCTCGAGCACCGAGACCTCACTCGCCTCCTCGGCCACGAGGAGGGTGTGCGGGAAGGACGCGAGCCCATCGCCGTCCGACCAGTGCAGCACCACGATCGGCGCCTCGACGGCCACGCCCCGGGGGACGTGGATGTACGCACCGCCCGCGAGGAACGCGTCGTGCAGGCGGGTGAAGGCGTCCGGGGACGCGTCGGAGGTCGAGCCGAGCGTGTCCGCGAGGGTCGCGTGGTCGAGGGTCGCGATCCCGCCGACGACCACCCCGCGCGCCGCGAGGGCCGGGTCGAGCTCGTGGTGCACCACCCGACCGTCGCGCACGACGATGAGGCCCGCCCGACTGCCGACCTCGGCGGCCACCGGACCGCCGCCCGGCACCGCATCGATGCCGGGCTGCCCGAGTTCCTCGGCCCGCATCGGCCGGTACCGGGCGAGGTCGAGATCGCCGATCCGGCTGTAGCGCCAGATCTCCTCGTCGACCGTCGGCCACTCGAGGTCCGAGAGCGACTCGGCCGCGGCGAGCCGCCGGTCGCGGAGCCAGTCGGGCCCGCCGAGCGCGCGGGCGGCGTCGGGGGTGAACGGGTGCTGCATGGTCAACGGGGCACCGGTCAGCCGACCGAGCCCTCCATGTTGAGCTCGATGAGCCGCGACAGCTCGACTGCGTACTCCATGGGCAGCGTCTTGGTGATCGGTTCGATGAAGCCGTTCACGATCATCGCGGTCGCCTGCTGCTCGGAGAGACCGCGGCTCATGAGGTAGAAGACCTGGTCGTCACCGACCTTGGAGACCGTGGCCTCGTGCCCGATGCTCGCGTCCTGCTCGTCGACCTCCATGTACGGGTAGGTGTCGGAGCGGGAGTCCTCGTCGAGGATGAGCGCGTCGCAGCGCACGTGGCTGCGCACGCCGTGCGCGCCCTCCTCGACCCGCACCAGGCCGCGGTAGGTCGTGCGACCACCGTCCTTCGAGATCGACTTCGAGTCGATGATCGAGGTGGTCTCGGGCGCGGCGTGGGTCATCTTCGCCCCGGCGTCCTGGTGCTGGCCGGCCCCGGCGTACGCGACCGAGAGCACCTCGCCGTGGGCCTTGGGGCCGGTCATGACCACGGCCGGGTACTTCATGGTGAGCTTCGAGCCGAGGTTGCCGTCGATCCACTCGACCGTGGCCTCGGTCTGGGCGACGGCCCGCTTCGTCACGAGGTTGTACACGTTGGGCGACCAGTTCTGGATGGTCGAGTAGCGGATGCGCGCACCCGGCTTCGCGATGAGTTCCACCACCGCCGAGTGCAGCGAGTCCGAGGAGTACACGGGTGCCGAGCAGCCCTCGACGTAGTGCACCGACGAACCCTCATCGGCGATGATGAGCGTGCGCTCGAACTGTCCGGAGTTCTCCGCGTTGATGCGGAAGTACGCCTGCAACGGCATGTCCACGTGCACGCCCGGCGGTACGTAGATGAAGGAACCGCCGCTCCACACTGCGGAGTTCAGCGCGGCGAACTTGTTGTCGCCGGGCGGGATGACCGTGGCGAAGTACTCGCGCAGGATCTCCGGGTACTCCCGCAGCGCGGTGTCCATGTCGGTGAAGAGCACGCCGAGGGCCTCGAG
>JBJTQX010000132.1:0-6306 GCA_046075855.1 Actinomycetes bacterium | reverse complement strand
GCTCGCCCGAGGCAAGGCCGGTCGGGTGCTCGGCGACCTCACGGGTTTCCTCGCCACGCTCAAGGGCCTCCCGCTCGCGTACAACCGCGACCTGCAGGAGGACAAGGAGCCGCTCTTCGACGCGGTCGACACGTGCGCACTCACGTTGTCGGCCCTCACCGGGCTCATGGCGAACCTCGAGTTCGTCGACGAGGCCATGCGGGCCGCGGCCGACGTGCCGACGGCGGCGGCCACCGATCTGGCCGAGTTCCTCGTCGAGCGGGGCACGCCGTTCCGGGAGGCCCACGCCATCGTCGGGTCCATCGTGCGTCGGGCGCTCGCCGGGGAGGGCGCCATGGCCGACCTCGTGGTCGCCGAACCGGCGCTCGGTCCCGACGCCCTCGGGCTGCTCGGTCCCGGTGTCGCCGTCACGCGGCGGACCACCCCCGGCGGGGCGGGTCCGGCCCCGGTCGCCGCGCAGATGGAGGCCGTCCGGGAGCTGCTGCAGACGCAGGTCACCCGCCTCGCCTGACCGTCCCCTGACCGCCGGCGTCTAGGTTCGCCGCCGTGGTCGACCTCGTGTTCAACCCGTACGACCCGGCGGTGATGGCCGATCCGGTGCCCACGTACCGACGCATGCGCGAGCTCGAGCCGGTGCACCGCAACCTCGTCGGTGGCTGGACGCTCTTCCGTTACGACGACTGCCAGGCGCTGCTGCGCGACCCGCGCACGAGCGTCGAGGACCGCAATGCGAAGCCATCGCTGCGCACCGAGATGCTCGAGCGGATGGGGGAGTCCCGCGAGGGCGGGCAGCGGGCGATCCTCAACCTCGATCCGCCCGACCACGACCGGATCCGACGGATCTTCATGAAGGCGTTCACGCCGCGCACGGTCGCCGCGCTCGAGCCGTACGTGCAGCAGCTGGTCGACGATGCCATCGACCAGCTGGCCGCGAACGGTGGTGGCGACATCATCGACGACCTGGCGTTCGTCATCCCGTTCGCGGTGATCACCGAGATGCTCGGGATGCCCGCGGAGGACGCACCGATGGTGCGCGAGTGGTCGCACGCCCTCGTCAAGACGCTCGACCCGGTGCTGAGCGAGGAGGAGATCCTCGCGGCGTCGGCGGGCGGTCGGGCCCTGCGCGCGTACTGCATCGATCGGATCGCCGAGAAGCGGGCGAACCCCGACGAGGGCCTGCTCTCGCTGCTCATCCGGGCGGAGGATGACGGTGAGGTGCTCGACGACGAGGAGCTGCTCGACCAGACCGTGCTGCTGTACGTGGCCGGCCACGAGACGACCGTGAACCTCATCGGCAACGGCACGCACACGCTCCTCGGCCACCCGGCCGAGTACGCCCGGCTCGGCGCGTCGGGAGACCTCGCGCCGAACGCCACCGAGGAGCTGCTGCGCTGGGATTCGCCGGTGCAGTACTCACGGCGCATCATCCTCGAGCCGACCGAGATCCGCGGGCAGACGATCGAGCGGGGCGACTTCGTGCTCACCTGCGTCGGTTCGGCGAACCACGATCCCGAGAAGTGGGGGCCCACGGCGGGGACACTCGACCTCGGTCGGGAGGGTGCGGGGGCGCACCTGTCGTTCGGGAACGGCATCCACCACTGCCTCGGCGCGGCGTTGGCCCGGCTCGAGGGTCGTCTGGCGCTCGGCACGTTGGCTCGGCGCCTGCCGACCCTCGAACTCGCCGGCGAGCCCGCGCGCAACGGGCGCATCGTGCTGCGGGGGTTCGACGCGCTCCCGGTCCGTCTCGCCTGACCGGTCTCAGGGGTTGACCCAGACCACGACGGCCTGGTCGACCGCGAGCGGTTCGCCGCCGGCGGGCATCTGCTTCCACACCTGCCCGGCACGGTTGGGATCGCCCGGGGGCGGTTCGGCCTCGAGGTGCAGTTGGGCTTCGAACCCCGCATCGGCGAGGACCTGCACCGCGTCACGGGCTGAGAGCCCGAGCACGCTCGGCACCGCGACGATCGCGGGCGGGCCGGTCGACACCGCGATCGTGACGCTCGCGCCCGGCTCGAGGATGCGCCCGGCCGCTGGCGACTGGGAGATGACCCGGCCGGCCGGCACCGAACGGCTCGCGGTCTGGTACAGGCGCACCCGGGCCCCGGCGTCCACGAGGATGCGGGTCGCCGCGTCCGTCTCGAGCCCGACCACCGAGGGGAGCCCCGGACCCGCCGGTCCGGTGGGTCCGGTGGCGTCCGCCGAGGGGACCGCCCGCGGGAAGTCGCTCGCCGGGACCTCGGCGAGGTACGAGCCGGCGAACCCCTGCCAGATCTGGGCCGGCCACGAACCTCCGGTGACCACGATGCGGGTGGCCGGTGGGCGCATGGTCCGGGTCGAGTCCGGGAACCCGACCCACACCGCGGCGACGAGCTCGGGCGTGTACCCGACGAACCACGCGTCGGACCACTCCTCACCGGTGCCGGTCTTGCCCGCAACCGGTCGACCGATGCGCGCGTTCACGGCGGTGCCCCGCTCCACGACCTGCTGGAGCACGCCGGTGACGGTGCGCGAGGTCGATGCGGGCAGGACGCGGCTGCGCCGCGGGTCGGCCCGCCAGAGCACGGTGCCGTCGCGGGCGGTGACCCGGGTGACGAGCACCGGGTCGAGGTGGTTGCCGTCGGCTGCGAGCGTTCCGTACGCGCTCGCCATGTCGAGCACCGTCACCCCGTTCGTGCCGAGTGCGGCCGAGGGGAAGGCCCCGAGCCGGGAGCGCACGCCCATGCGGGCGGCCAGGTCGACGACCGGCTGTGGACCCACATCCATGATGAGCTGCGCGTAGACGGTGTTGACCGAGTCGACGGTGGCCTCGGTGAGGTCCATCGTCCCCGAACCACTGCCGTCGTAGTTGCGCACGAGCCAGGGCTGCTGGCCGCGGATCGGGATGCGGATCTCGCCGGGTGCGGGGTAGCCACGGGTGAGCGGGATGCCCTCGGCGAGCGCCGCGGCGAGCACGAACGGCTTGAACGTCGAGCCGGCCGAACGGCTGCCGCGGCCGGCCAGGTCGTACCGGGCCCAGGGCGCATCGCCGTAGTAGTCGGGTCCACCGACGTAGGCCACGACGTGCCCGTTGCGCGGGTCGAGGGCGACCAACGCCCCGGCGGGGTCGGCGGCCGGCCGGCTCAGGGTCTGGGCGAGCGCCTGCTGGGCCTGAGCCTGGGCCCGCGGGTCGAGGGTCGTCTCGATCCGGAGCCCGCCCTCGTAGAGCAGGCGCTCGCGGGCCGCCGGGGTCGACCCGAAGGCGGGGTCGGTGAGGATGAACTCACGGACCCGGTCGACGAAGTGCGGGGCACCGGTGCGTTCGGGGCTCGGGGCCGGGCCGACGCCGAGCGGCGCGGCGAGGGCCGCGGCCACCTCGGCCTCCGGAGCCCGTTCGAGCTCGCGCAGGCGCCGCAGCACCTCGTCGCGGCGGGCGAGCGCAGCGTCCGGCTGCTCGTACGGGTCGTAGTCGCCGGGGGATCGGATGATCCCGGCGAGGAACGCGGCCTGGGGGAGGTTGAGCGCCTCGGCGTCGACCCCGAAGTAGGTGCGCGCCGCGGCCTGCACGCCGTAGGCCCCGTTGCCGAAGTACACGAGGTTGAGGTACCGCTCGAGGATGGTGCGCTTCGAGTACTGGCGCTCGAGCTGCACGGCCAGCACCGCCTCCTTCACCTTGCGACGGAGGTCGCGCTCCGGGCTCAGCAGCACCGCGCGCACGTACTGCTGGGTGATGGTGGACCCGCCCTCAGCGGCCCGTCCCGCCCGCACGTCCCGGGTGAGGGCCCGCAGGATGCCCCGGGGGTCCACGCCCTGGTGCTCGAAGTAGCGGGCGTCCTCAACGGCGACCACCGCCGTGGGCAGGTACCGGCCCATCGCCCGGAACGGGATCTCGTCCCGGTCCTGCTCGGCGTGCAGGCTGGCCAGGGTCGAACCGTCGTCCCAGAGGATGCGCGAGGTCTCGGGCTGGGTGCTGGGGAGCTCGACCTCGGTCGTGTAGGAGCAGGCCGTCAGCGAGACGGCGAGGAGGGTTCCGAGCACGCCGAGCAGCCGGGTTCGCACCGGACCATTGTGGTCCTGCGTCCGGGCCGAACGGCGTCACCGCCCGGGATGGGCAGTTGGTAGCGTTCGCCCCCGTGGTCGGTGTCGACGAGCAGGTCCGGATCCTCACCGCCGGCGCGGTCGACACGATCTCCGAGGCGGATCTGCGCGGCAAACTCGGCAAGGGCGCGCCGCTGCGGGTGAAGCTCGGCATCGACCCGACGGCCTCCGACATCCACCTCGGGTTCACCGTGGTGCTGCGCAAGCTCCGGCAGTTCCAGGATCTCGGCCACACCGCGGTCCTCATCATCGGTGACTTCACGGCCCGCATCGGCGATCCGACCGGCCGTTCGGCGACCCGACCGCCCCTCACCGCCGAGCAGGTCGACGCGCACGCCCGCACCTACGTGGAGCAGGTGCGGGCGATCCTCGACTTCACCCCGGGCCGGATCGAGGTCGTGCGCAACTCGGAGTGGCTCTCGGGCATGGACATGGCTGAGGTGCTGCGGCTCCTCGGCCGCACGACGCTGGCCCGGATCCTCGAGCGCGACGACTTCACGAAGCGGTACCGCGAGGGCTCGCCGATCTCGCTCGCCGAGCTGGTGTACCCCCTCATGCAGGGTTGGGACTCGGTGCAGGTGCGGGCCGACGTCGAGCTCGGCGGCACCGACCAGCTCTTCAACAACCTCATGGGCCGCCAGCTCCAGGAATCCGAGGGCCAGGCGCCGCAGGTCGTGCTCACGACCCCGCTGCTCGAGGGCCTCGACGGGGTCCAGAAGATGTCGAAGTCCCTCGGCAACTACGTGGGCATCGCCGAGCCGCCCGGGGAGCAGTTCGGGAAGATCATGAGCATCCCCGATGCGCTCATGGCCCGCTACTTCCAGCTGACGACGGGGTGGCTGCCGGATCGGGTCGACGAGGTGCTCACCGGCCTGGCCGACGGATCGGTGGCGCCCGTGGAGGCGAAGCGTCTGCTCGCCCGGACCATCGTGGACCTCTACCACGGGGAGGGGGCCGGGGCGACGGCCGAGGCCGAGTTCGACCGGGTGTTCCGCGACCGGTCCGTGCCGAGCGAGGTACCGGAGCACCGCATCGCGGCGTCGGACCTCCCCATGCCGCTGGCCCGGGTGCTCGCAGCCGCCGGTCTCGTGCCCTCCAACAAGGAGGGCCGACGCAAGATCGAGCAGGGCGGGGTCCGGATCGAGGGGGAGCGGGTGGAGGACCCGGACCTCGAGGTCGACGCGGCCGCCATCGACGGTCGGGTCGTGCAGGTGGGGAAGCGGGCCTGGGCCCGGCTCCGGGTGGGCTGAACGGGGCCGACGCTCCCGTCAGGGGTCAGCTCAGAACCAGAGGATCCACGACACGAGGGCCAGGGCCACCACGACGACGGCGATGATTCCGACGACCTGGGCCGCCCGGCCGTCTCCGAAGCCCATGACCTCGCCGATCGCCCGGCGCTCCTCGGCCTGGAGCCGAGCGTTCTCGGTCGCGGTCCCCACCTTGGGCAGGTGCTGCGAGTGGCTCGGCTTGCGCGGCTTGGATCCCTTGCTCCCCATGGACGGCGAGCCTATCCCGGACCGCCCGATCGCCCGCTTGCGGAACCCGAACGGGTCCACAGAACCCTCCATCCCGAGTTGACCCGCCCAGTGCCCATCCGTATACTCCCCAGTCCCGCTCCGGACCGGTGCACGCCACCGATCCGGGACCGGGACCGGCACGGACGCCTCCGCACCGCCTGCTCGACCCTTGGGTCGGGGAGCACGGACGGGGGACGAGTGGCGGCCCGGGCCCTGCTGGCACCCTCTCCGAGGGTCCAGCACGCCCGGAACGCGGCTCCTTGAAAACGGAACAGTGACGCACAAAAGCCAGTGCGGACGCATCGGTCGAGCCATCCGGCTCGTGTCGGCGCGTCCAACCACAGCAAGTCACCCCGATCCCCGGTACCCCGCGGATCGGGGGAGTCGTCCGTCGGGTACTTCAGTATCCCCGGCGAGGCGGCATCACGGATCAGACCGGCCACGGCCGGCCCACCTCCGGGTGGCGCCGTACGGGGTCGAGATCTCGATGGAGAGTTTGATCCTGGCTCAGGACGAACGCTGGCGGCGCGCTTAACACATGCAAGTCGAACGAGAAGGGGGGCTTCGGCCCCCTGGAGAGTGGCGAACGGGTGCGTAACACGTGAGCAACCTGCCTCGGAGACCGGGATAACTCAGGGAAACTTGGGCTAATACCGGATGCCCTCACCGGATCGCATGGTCTGGTGAGGAAATGGATTCCGCTCCGAGATGGGCT
>JBJTQX010000131.1:0-8036 GCA_046075855.1 Actinomycetes bacterium | reverse complement strand
ATCGGAGACGCGCTCGCGGCGAACCTGGTCGACCGCGTGTTCGAAGCTCCGGAGCGCTTCTCGAGCCTCGAGGTCCTCCTCGGCGTCTATGGCTACGCGTTCCAACTCTACAACGACTTCAGCGGCTACACGGACGTCGCCCGCGGGAGCGCGAAGCTCTTCGGCTACGAGCTGCCGCTGAACTTCGACCGACCCTACCTCGCGCCCTCGCTCCAGGATTTCTGGCGCCGCTGGCCCATCTCGCTCTCGAGCTGGCTGCGCGACTACCTGTACATCCCGCTCGGCGGAAACCGCGGCTCCTTCGCGAAGACCCAGCGGAACCTCTTCCTCACGATGCTCCTCGGCGGGCTCTGGCACGGCGCGGCCTGGACCTTCGTGGTCTGGGGCGCGCTCCACGGCACGGCGCTCGCAGTGCACCGGGCCCTCGGGGCCTACGAGGCGCGGGGGCGACCGCCCGTCCCCCGGGTTCGGGACATCCCCCGGATCCTCGGCACCTTCACCTTCGTCACCGCGCTGTGGGTCTTCTTCCGGGCGGCCACCCTCGGCGACGCCATCGCGTACTTCCGCAACATGGCCACGGGCGGGTTGCTCGGCGCCGACCCCGGGCCGTGGAAGGCCGACCTGCTCCTCGTCGGCTCGATCGCCGCGCTCGTGCTGACGATGGACCTCATCGATCGGCGGCGTGCCGTCCTGCGCCCGCTCACCCGTTGGTCACCGGGCGTGCAGGGCGCCCTGCTCGCCGCCGCAGCGATCGGCATCCTCGTCTGGGCCGGCCAACCGCCCACCCCGTTCATCTACTTCCAGTTCTGACCGCTCGGGACGGCCCGCCCGCTCAGCCCGCGGGGATCGGTCGCCAGCCCGCGAGGGCCACCGCGGCCGCGGCCGGAGCCAGCGAGGTGCGGAACCGCACCGCCGTCCCCTCCACCGTGAGCGCGCCGATCGTCGCCCCGGTCGCCGGGTCGGTCCCGACCCATCCCCGGTGGGGCCCGGCCACGAAGTCCGCGCTCCCGGCCTGGCGCACCGGAGCGCAGCCGGACGGCTCGAGGTACGCCGCGAGGTACCCGGACGCCAACGGCGTCGGGGCGGGCGCCGCGTAGATCGTGGCGACCTCCTGGCAGGTGCCGCTGCCCTGGGCCGGCGTCACCGCGACCGTCGCGCGACGGGTCCAGCCCGCGGGGAGGTCGGTCGGCTCGCGCAGCAGCGTGCTCGCGAGCGAGGCCGCCTGCGGGTCGAACGCTCCCTCGATCGGGATCGCGCCGTCGGGTGCTGCGATGGCCCGGGCCCGCTCGCCCCAGCGCACGCGCCGGTAGGTCCGCTGCGCGACGACGCGACCGCCGGCGACGAGTCGCTCCGACCGACCGGTGAACTCGGGGAGTTCCCGGCGCAACCGGATGGTGGACGGGCGGGCGCCGTCGGCCACCGGATCCGCCACGACCTCGAGCGCACGGCCGGTCGTCGTGCGATCGACGCCCGTGACGCGTTCGACGTTCGCACGCAGGGTCCGCGCGACCTGCTCGGGCGTGGGGGCGAGCCGGTCGACCCCGAGCAGGTCGACCCAGGTCCCGAGATCCGCGCCCGGTTCGATCCGGAACCACGGACCCGTCGGCGGCCCTCCGGCGATGCGCAGGTTCGTGCGGACGTAGACCACGCCGGCCACCCGCCGGACCTCGAGCAGACCGCCCTCGTCGTACTCGGCCTCCACGAGCGAGTCCTCGCCGCGCCGCGCTGCGGCCTCGGCCGCGCGTCCCGCACCCCGGGCCTGCAGTTCGAACGAGACCGCGTCGGCACGCCGACCCGCAGCGGTCGCGGCGGTGAGGAGCCGGGTCCCGGCCGCCGACTCGTCGGCGTCCCCGCCGCCACCCCCGCAGGCCGCGATCAGGACGAGCGCGAGCGCTCCCGGCACCCAACGACGCTGCCAGCCGATCATGCGGGCTCCTCGTAGTCGACGTGCCACAGGCACAGGCCGTGGGGTGGGGCGAGGGCTCCCGCAGCGGACCGATCACCGCTGCGGAGGATCGACAGCATGGCACCCGGACGACGCTTCCCGAGGCCAGCCTCCACCTGGGTGCCCACGAGCGCCCGCACCATCTGCCAGCAGAAGGCGGTGGCCGTCACCTCGTAACGGAGCAGCCCCTCGCCGAGGTCGCGCCAGTCGGAGGCGAGGACGCGCCGGGTGGTCGTGGACCCGGCCGGCCCGCGCCGGCAGAACGCGGCGAAGTCGTGTTCGCCGATGAACGGGTCGGCCGCGAGCTGCAGCGCGTGGAGGTCCATGGGCTCCGGCACCCACCAGGCCGTGGCCGCGAGGAACGGATCGGGCGTCGGGCGGTTCAGCACCGTGTAGCGGTAGGTGCGGGCCCGGGCCGAGTGCCGGGCGTCGAAGCCCGGAGGGGCGTGCACCGCGTCGCGCACCACCACCTCCGGCCCGAGCATGCGGTTGAGCCGGTCACGCAGCGCGACCGGATCGGCGCCCGTCGGTGCGGCGAAGGATACGACCTGCCCCCACGCGTGCACCCCGGCGTCGGTGCGACCGGCGCAGGCCAGCTGCACCTCGGTGCGCAGCACGCGGGCCAGCGCGGCCTCGAGCACCCCGGCCACGGTCCGCTGGTCGCGCTGGCGGGCGAACCCGTGGAAGGCCGAGCCGTCGTAGGCGACGGTCATCCGGATCAGCCTCGAGCCGTCCGGGACGGGTCCGGACGCGACACCGCCGCCGGGATCGGCGGCGGGGACGTCGAAGAGGGTCATGGCACCGGCGCCGCCGGGCGGCGGTCAGACCAGCTCGATGCGCGCCATCGGCGCGTTGTCGCCGGGTCGCGGGCCGAGCTTCGTGATGCGCGTGTAGCCGCCGTTGCGGTCGGCGTAGCGGGGCGCGATGTCGTTGAAGAGCCGCGAGGTCACGGTCTGGTCGTGGATGGTGGCCACCACGTCGCGCTGACGGGCCACGCCGCCCTTCTTCGCCTTCGTGATGAGCTTCTCCGCGTAGGGCCGCAGCGCCTTCGCCTTCGGCAGGGTGGTGGTGATCGCGCCGGCCTCGAACAGCGAGGCGGCGAGGTTCGCCATCATGTGCTTCTGGTGGGTGGGGCTCCCGCCGAAGCGCGGGCCCTTCTTCGGGGCGGGCATGGGCTCAGTCCTTGATGCGGAGCGCGAGGCCGCGCTCGTCGAGCTTGACGAGCACCTCGTCGAGCGACTTCTGACCGAAGTTCGTGATGGCGAGAAGGTCGTCCTCGGTCTTCATGACCAGCTGGCCGATGGTGTCGACGCGGGCCCGCTTCAGGCAGTTGCGGGGACGCTCGGAGAGGTCGAGGTCCTCGATCGGCAGGTCGAGGTCGGGCGAGGTCGAGGCGGGGATCGTCACCTCGCCGAGCTCGAGGCTCGGTGCCTCGTTCGACAGGTCGGCCACGAGGCCCACGAGGGTCACGAGGGTGGCCCCGGCCGAGGCGAGCGCGTCGCGGGGCGTGATCGATCCGTCGGTCTCGACCTCGAGGCTGAGGCGGTCGTAGTTCGTGGCCTGCTCGACCCGGGTCGGCTCGATGGAGAACGACACCCGACGCACCGGGGCGAAGATGGCGTCCACCGGGATCACACCGATCGGCGCACCGGCCTTCTTCGTCTTGTCGGCCGAGGCGTAGCCCCGACCCTGCTCGACCGTGATGTCGATGGCGAGGCGGCCCTTGCCGTTGACGCTCGCGATGTGGAGGTCGGGCGAGAGGATCTCGACGTCGGCGGTGGTCTGGATGCTGGCCCCGGTCACCTCGGCCGGCCCGGTCACGTCGATGCGCAGGGTCACCGGCTCCTCGGACTCGCAGGTGAGCACGAGGTCATTGAGGTTGAGGATGATGTCGGTGACGTCCTCCTTGACCCCCTTGATGGTGCCGAACTCGTGGAGCGCCTCGTCGAAGCGCACCTGGGTGAAGGCCGCACAGGGGATGGACGACAGGAGCACGCGGCGCAGCGTGTTGCCGAGCGTGTGGCCGAAGCCGGGCTCGAGCGGCGAGATGGTGAAGCGCTGGACGTTGCCCTGGGGCTCGTCGGCCTCGATCTCCGGGCGCTGGATGATGAGCATGGATGCCTCTTCGCGTGGGTGGGGAGGTGGCGGGTTACTTGGAGTAGAGCTCGACGATGAGCTGCTCGCGCACGGGCACGTCGATCTGCTCGCGCAGCGGCAGATCCCGCACGGTGGCGGTGTGGTCGCCGGCCGAGACCTCGAGCCACATCGGCACCTGACGGTCGATGGTGTCGATGTTGTGCTGCACGACGATCATCGCCCGGGCCTTGGCGCCGAGCCCCACGACGTCGCCCTTGCGGAGCGAGTACGAGGGGATGGTGACGCGCTTGCCGTTGACGGTGACGTGGCCGTGGCGCACGAACTGCCGGGCCTGGTTGCGGCTCGAGGCGAACCCGGCGCGGAAGACCACGTTGTCGAGGCGCTGCTCGAGCATGCGGAGCAGGTTCTCGCCGGTGATGCCCTTCTCGCGGGCCGCCTCGGCGTAGAGGTTGCGGAACTGCTTCTCGAGCACGCCGTAGATGCGACGGGCCTTCTGCTTCTCGCGGAGCTGGAAGAGGTACTCGCTCTCACGGATGCGGCCACGGCCGTGGAGGCCCGGCGGGTACGGGTGCCGCTCGATCTGGCACTTCATGGTGTCGCACTTCGCGCCCTTGAGGAAGAGCTTCATGCGCTCGCGTCGGCAGAGCCGGCAGACGGGTCCGGTGTAGCGCGCCATGACTCAGACCCTCCGCCGCTTCGGGGGGCGGCACCCGTTGAACGGGATCGGCGTGACGTCCTTGATGCCGAGCACCTCGATCCCGGTGTTCTGGATGGACCGGATGGCGGTCTCGCGGCCGGAGCCCGGACCCTTCACCATCACGTCGACCCGGCGCACCCCGTGCTCCATGGCCCGGCGCGCCGCGGTCTCGGCCGCGAGCTGCGCGGCGAACGGCGTCGACTTCCGGGAGCCCTTGAAGCCCACGTTGCCCGACGAGGCCCAGGAGATCGTGTTCCCCTGCTGGTCGGTGATCGTGATGATCGTGTTGTTGAACGACGACTTGATGTGCACGACGCCGTGGGTGATGTTCTTGCGCTCTCGGCGCCGGGGACGACGTCCGCCGGATGCGGGCTTGGCCATGTGGTGCGTGACTCCTGGGAGTGATCGGACGGGTCGCAGCTGCGACCCGGGTTACTTGCGGACCTTCTTCTTGCCGGCGACCGTCTTCTTCGGGCCCTTGCGGGTCCGGGCGTTGGTGCGAGTGCGCTGGCCCCGCACGGGCAGGCCCCGGCGGTGCCGGATGCCCTGGTACGTGCCGATCTCCATCTTGCGCTTGATGTGGCCGGCCACCTCGCGGCGCAGGTCACCCTCGACCTTGACGTTCGCGTCGATGAAGGTCCGCAGCCGCGTGACCTCCTCCTCGGTGAGGTCGCGCACGCGCGTGTCGGGCGACAGGTCGGTCGCGGCGCAGATGGTCTCGGCCGTCGAACGGCCGATGCCGAAGATGTAGGTGAGCGAGATGACGAGACGCTTCTCGCGAGGGATGTCGACGCTGGCGATACGTGCCATGGGGTGGGTGCTCCTCAGCCCTGGCGCTGCTTGTGCCGGGGGTTCTCGCAGATGACCCGCACCGAACCGTGGCGGCGGATCACCTTGCACTTCTCACAGATCTTCTTGACGGACGGTCGGACCTTCACCGTGGTTCCTGGTCTCTCTGCTGCTGCGGTCGGGTGGTCACTTGTAGCGGTACGTGATGCGCCCGCGGCTCAGGTCGTAGGGCGTGAGCTCCACCTGCACCTTGTCGCCGGGGAGGATGCGGATGTAGTGCATGCGCATCTTCCCGGAGATGTGGGCGAGCACCTTGTGGCCGTTCTCGAGCTCGACCCGGAACATCGCGTTCGGGAGCGGCTCGACGACGGTTCCCTCCACGAGGATCGTGTCGTCCTTGGGCTTGGCTACGGCGGTACCACCTGGTTCGGCACGCGCGACCCCAACGGCCACCCGTGCATGGGCAAGGCCCGAGACACTACACCCGGGCCCCGGCTCGGGGAAATCCGGACCCAGCACCGGAGCGGGCGGGAGGGTCCTTGACGGCGCCGGCGTCCCTGCGCCCGACCCGGTCCCGGCGGCGGGTCAGAGCAGGACGGTCGAGACGCAGCGCAGGGTGCCCCGGGGCGGGTCGATCGAGGCGCCGAGCACGTCCCAGCGGGCCTCCTCCCCCGGGGCGAGGACCTGGAGGTCGGAGGCGACGTCGATCTCGCCGCTGTCATCCCGGAAGGAGATCTCGATCTCCACGACCACGTCGACCTCGTTGCCGTTGCGCACCGCGCCGCGGGCGGTGAGGTCGAGGGTGTCGGCGCTCCACCGGCAGCCATCGGGGTCGATGCCCACGCGGATGAGGTCAGCCTGGGGCTCCGGTTCGATCGGCTCGCCCGGTGTGATCCGAGTGGTGCCGGTCGGTCCGCCGGTCGTGCCGCCCGGGCCGCGACCGCCCGAACCGCCGGACGGCGAGGTGCCGGTGCCACCGGTCCCGCCGGACGCCCCGGATCCGCCGGTGGGGCCGGAGGGACCCGATCCGGCGGCGGTCGTCGAGGTGCTGCGGCCACCGTCCGCCGAGTCCGAGTCGCCGGCCGCGAGGATCGCCGCCGCCACGGCCGCGACCACGATCACCGCGACGAGCGTGGGGACCCACCACGGCACGCGACGCGCCGGGGGATCCCCGCCGGGCGTGGTGTTCGGTGTGCTCGCGTCGTCGACCATCAGCGTCCGGTCATCAGCGTCCGACTCCACGTCGCGGACCGCCGATCACGGTACACCGACGCGCCGGCGCACCACCCGCGGGCCGTGGCCGAGCAGGACGTCGCACGCCCCGCTGCGCCTGCGATCAGAGGAGGAAGTGGATGCCGGCCGAGGTGTGGCCGAGCGGGCTGGTGTACCCGAGTCCGAACAGGAGCATCGTCACGTTCGGCGAGCCGAGCACCGGACCAAAGCCACCACAGTTCCCGGTGTAGTAGGCCTGCAACTGGGAGTACCCGACGCCAGGGGACACCGCCACAGCCGTGTCCGGTCCGAGCGGGGTGTCAATCGTCCAGGTGCTGCGCGCCTGGTCGGTGTAGTAGCCCTGCGCTTCCTTGTACTTGAAGACCGGGGCGAAGAACGCGTTGCCCGAGATCGTCGCACCGACCGCCTCGCCCTTCGAGACGATGCCGGTCAGCCACATGACGTCGTTCTGGGCGGCTTGGTTACCGGAGGCTCGGTCGGTGCCGACTGCCCGGATGTAGGCCTGGATCATCGCATCCTTCTCGGCGTCGCCGTTCGTGTCGAGCTGCCACTGAACCTTGCCGGTCAGCGCTCGCTCCGAGGACACGGTCGTGCCGAGTTCGCAGTCCATACCCGCAGACACCAACTTCGACGAGAAGGCGAGCACCGTCGGAGAGGCAGAGACAACGCCGAGGCGCGGCCCGAGGAGGCACAAGCCGGCCTGGCCGGCTTGTGCCTGCGCCGAACTCGCAGCCACGCCGCGCAGGGACATGGTGACAGGGGAGACGAGGTCGGTGAGGCCCTTGCCCGAGCCGTCCGAGGCCTTGACCATCGCGGTTGAGATGCCGTAGCAGAGTCCTTGATCGGCCATGCCGGCCTGGGGATACGGATTCGTCACCGTCGGGGGTGCGGCCATGGTCGGCACCGCAGCCGCCGCGACGAGCACTGCCACCGTGCACGTTGCGGAGAACGCTCGTCCCATCCAACCCATCTGCGTCTCGTTCCTCTCGGTGCCCAACCGGGCCCGTTCCTTGGTGACCCATCGACCGGACCCGTCCGATCGTCGATCGCTCGCTGCTGTCATCGCTGCGCTGTGGACCCAGCGACCCCGTCGACTCCGTGTTTCCGCTCAGCCACCCAGCGAGGATACCACGCTGAGCGGTCCGAAATACCACGTTGGGTGGTATTTCGGACCTCGACCTGCGGCGAGCCTTCCGAGGTGGTCTGGTGGGCCCAGACCCCAAGACAGGGACACCAAACACAACCCCACCACAACCCCCAACCAAGAAAAGAAGG
>JBJTQX010000130.1:0-18002 GCA_046075855.1 Actinomycetes bacterium | reverse complement strand
AGAACCCGTAGACCTCCTGCATCTTGGCCATGCCGCGCTCGCGCGCGCTCCGGCCGTCGTCGATCGGCGCGCTCATGCCGGCTCCGCGATCGACTTCGTCTCGAGGTACTCCTCGAGTCCCAGCACGCCCATCTCGCGTCCCACCCCCGACTGCTTGTAGCTCCGAACGGGACGTCGGGGCTGAACCAGATGCCGCCGTTCACCCCGACCGTACCGGTCCGGATGCGGTTGGCGACGGCCACCGCGCGGTCCCGGTCACCCGACCAGACCGAGCCGGAGAGGCCGTACACCGAGTCGTTCGCGATCCGCACCGCGTCGTCGTCGCCGTCGTGCGGGAGGATCACGAGCACCGGGCCGAAGATCTCCTCCTGCGCGACCCGGGCCTCGTTGCCGAGACGGGCGATGAGCGTCGGCTGCACGAAGAACCCGCGGTCGCGGTCCGCGGGGCGTCCGCCACCGGTGACGATCGTGCCGCCCTCCTCCGCCGCCAGCCGGATGTAGCCCTCGACCCACTCGCGCTGCCGCGCGCTCACGAGCGGGCCGCAGACCGTGCCCGCGTCGGTCGGATCGGAAGCCGGCAGCTTCTCGAGCGTGCGGGCGGTCATCTCCACCGCCTCGTCGTAGTGCGCGCGCGGCACGACGAGGCGGGTCGTGATCGCGCAGCCCTGGCCCGCGTGCGTGCAGACCGTGAAGGCGGCGACGCCGGTCGCGGCCTTGAGGTCGGCGTCGTCGAGCACCACGAAGGCCGACTTGCCGCCGAGCTCGAGGAACACCTTCTTGAGCGTGTCGGCCGCGTTGCGCATGACCGACCGACCGGTGGCCGTCGAGCCGGTGAACGACACCTGGTCGACCCGCGGGTCGGTGGCGATGGCCGCGCCGACCGCATGGTCGCGGCTCGTGACCACGTTGAGCACCCCGGCCGGGATGTCGGTCTCCTCGGCGACGAGGCGACCGAGGATCGTGGCCGCCCAGGGCGTGTCGGGCGCGGGCTTGAGCACCACGGTGTTGCCCGCGGCGAGGGCGGGACCGACCTTGGCGAGGTTGATCTGGTGCGGCACGTTCCACGGGGTGATGGCACCGACCACGCCGGTCGGCTCCCGCCGCACCCACCGGTGCGCCGGCATGCCGAGCGGTTCGGCTCGACCGAGGTCGCGCTCCCACTCGTAGCCCTCCGCGAGATCCGCGACCCAGCCGAGCCCGTTCACGGGATCGTCGAGTTGGGCCGAGTACGTGAGCATGAGCGGCGAGCCGGTCTCGGCCACCGTCATCGCGCGGATCTCCTCAGCGTGCGCGTGGAACGCGTCGCGCAGCTGCCGCAGGCACCGGACCCGGAGGGCCACGTCGGTCGACCAGGATGTCTCGTCGAAGGCCCGGCGTGCCGCACCGATCGCGTCGTCGAGGTCGGAGAGGTCGCAGTCGGCCGCGGCGCCGAGCACCTCCTCGGTCGCGGGGTTGATGGTCTCGAAGGTCGCGCCGGCCCGCGCGCTGCGCAGTGCGCCGTCGATGAGCACCCGTTCCTCGCCCGTGAACGACATCAGCGTGCCACCTCCCCCACGCCGAAGATCGCGTCCGCGTGCCGTTCGGTGAGCGTCGCGCCCGGCAGGTCGACGCCGAGCGTCGCCGCCGCGGCGATCGCGGCCTCGAGGTCCTTGTGGGCCAACGCCGCCGCGCTGCGCATGTGGGCCACGAGCCCCTCGTGGTCGTCGGGTCCGAACGGCGCGACGGTGGACCGGAACATCAGCGTGGACGGGCCGCCGATCCGGGCGTCGCTCGCCTTCACGACCTCGGCGAGCTTGGCCAGCTCGATGCCCGCGGCCTCGCAGATGCGCTGACCCTCGTAGGCCGCGAGCCAGGAGCCGTACTGGATGACGTTGCGGGCGAGCTTGGCCACGAGCCCCGCGCCGAGCGGACCCATCGGGACGACGAGCGAGCCGATGGCGTCGAGCGCGGGCCGGGCCCGGTCGATGTCGGCCTCGTCGCCACCGACCATGCAGATGAGGTCGCCGGTGGCCGCGGCGCTCGGGCCGCCGCTCACGCCGCAGTCGATGAGCCCGACGCCGACGGCCCGCGCCGCGGCCGCGACCTCGGCGATGGTGTCCGGCGAGATGGTGCTGGCGACGATGACGACCGAGCCGGCACGGGCACCCGCGAGGACGCCGTCGGGACCAGCGACGACCGTGCGCACCTGCGCGTCGTTCACGACGGCGACGAGGACGATGTCGCAGGCCGCGGCGAGGGCAGCCGGGTTCGCGGCGATGGACGCGGCATCCGCGAAGCGGGCACTGGCCTCCTCGCGCACGTCGCAGACCCAGAGGTCGAGGCCGGCCGCCGCGATGCTCGTCGCCGCGCCACCCCCGATGTCGCCGAGTCCGATGACCCCGACCGTCGTCACGTCGCTCCCCCTCCCGTCGACCCCGCCCATCCTCCCGTCCGCGACCACCCCGCCGCCCGCCGGAGGCGGAACTGTGTGCACTTCTGACGGCTGGGGCCGTCGGAAGTGCACGAAGTTCGGCGTGGGGTGGGGAGGGACGGTGCCGGAGATGGTGCTGGACAGGTGTCTGGAAGGTAGTCCAGAATCGGCGGCGCGTGCCGGGCCGCACCCGCGGGCCGCACCGAGGACGCGGGCCGCACGGCCCGCCCGATCCGGGGGGCTCCCATGGCCGAGGCGACCACCGCACCCGTCGAGCGCGACGACTACTCCGGCGCCTTCGACCCCGACTTCCGCTACGAGGACCTCTCGAAACCGGCCCTCGTGCGCCTCGTCCGGGAGTTCGCCCAGATCGTGCACATGCTCGACCGGTCCATGTGCGCGGCGATCGGCATGAAGTACGGGGCCGAGGCGGTGCGCGACCTCGCCATCGAGGAGTGGCGCGGCGCGAGCCCGGTCTACGGCGAACGCCTGCGGCGGATCATGAACGTCGAGGGCGACGACGTGGCCGCCATCTTCAAGGTCCTGCAGCTCGATCCGGGCTTCCCGCACCACTACATGGACGTCCACTACGAGGTGGTCGACGAGCGCACCGGGTTCTTCGAGCTCGCGTACTGCGGCGCGCTCATGGACGCCGAGCCGTTCGGCGACCAGATGGTCACGAACATGTGCCACCACATCGAGGACGGCACGTTCGACGTGACCGCCCAGGCCGTGAACCCGAAGGCGCACATCTCGCACGTGCACCGCCCGCCCCGGCCGTCCGCGGACGCCTCGCCGCACTGCCGCTGGATGGTGACGATCGACGAGGACCACGAGACCCTCCCCGAGGCCGACATCACCCGGATCGTGCGGGGCACGACGTGCGCGACCTTCGAGTACCCACCGATGCGTGACGGCACGCCGCACATCCCGGCGCCGCCGGCGTGACGGGCGTGGTGCACACCGCGCCCCGGCGCCACCTCTCGGAGCGACAGGCCGAGGCCGTCGACCACCTCGTCGACGCCACGGCGATCGAGGTCGCGTCCTGCGGGTACGACGCGCTCTCGATGCGGGGGATCGCGAAGCGAGCTGGCGTGGCTCCGGCCACCGCGTACACCTACTTCTCGTCGAAGGACCACGTGCTCGGCGAACTCCTGCTGCGTCGCGTGCTGGCGATCCCGGAACCGCCGGCGGACCCCTCGGCCGATGCTGCGGCACGTCTCGGTCGGGTGGTCGACGACCTCGGCGCGATCACCACGGGCGGTCCGGAGGTCGTGGCCGCGTGCACCCAGGCCCTGCTCTCGTCGAACCCCGACGTGAAGCGGCTGCGCGACCGGATCGGCGTCGAGGTGGCCCGCCGCATCGCCGGGGCCGCGGACCGACCCATCGGCGACCGTCGGGTGCGCGTGCTCGTGACCACGTACTTCGGCGCGCTGCTCATGGCCGGCATGGGCCACATGCCGTACCCGGACGTGCCCGCCTTCGTGGCCGAGGCCGCGGGCCTCATGGCCGACCCGGAGGGACCGCGGTGACCGCGCTCGAGTTCAGTCCGTACGACTACCGCATCCACGAGGACCCGTACCCGACGTACGCGCGCCTGCGGGCCGAGGCCCCGCTCTACCGCAACGACGAGTTCGACTTCTGGGCGCTGTCCCGGCACGCCGATGTGGTCGCGACGTTCCGCAACCTCGACGTCTTCTCGAACGCGAACGGGGTCTCGCTCGACCCGTCGGCCTACGGCCCACACGCGCACCGCACGATGTCGCTGCTGGCCACCGACCCGCCCCTGCACACCCGCATGCGCTCGATCGTGAGCCGGACCTTCACCCCGCGTCGCATCGCCGCGCTCGAACCGCGCATCCGTGAGATCACGCTCGAGCACCTCGAGCCGGCGCTCGACGGCGGGGCATTCGACTTCATCGACGACCTCGCCGGTCGCATCCCGATGGACGTCATCTCGGAGCTCGTCGGCGTGCCGACCGAGGACCGGGTGGAGCTGCGTCGGCTCGCCGACCTGCTCGTCCACCGCGAGGAGGGCACCTACGACGTCACCCCGCAGGGGTTCGAGGCGGCGATCGCGCTGTTCGGCTACTACGACGATCTCATGCGCGACCGCCGGGCGAACCCCCGCGACGACCTCACCTCGGAGCTGCTCGCCGACGAGGTCGACGGCGACCGCCTCTCGGACGAGGAGATCGCGGCGTTCCTGTTCCTCCTCGTGGTGGCCGGCAACGAGACGACGACGAAGCTGCTCGGCAACGCGTGGTACTGGGCCTGGGCCAACCCGGACGAGCGGGCGAAGCCGTTCGCGGATCGGGAGCGCATCCACGACTGGGTGGAGGAGACGCTGCGCTACGACGGCTCGACCCAGATGGTGCTGCGCACGGTCAAGGCGCCGGTGACCCTCCACGGGGTCGACCTCGATGCGGGCGAGCGGGTGTTCCTGCTCATCGGATCGGCGAACCGCGACGAGCGGGTCTTCGATCGGCCGGCCGACTACGACCTCGACCGGGTCACCTCCGACCTGCTGGCCTTCGGCAGCGGACGACACTTCTGCCTCGGGGCGCTGCTCGCCCGGCTCGAGGCCCGTGCGGTGCTCGACGAGCTGCTCGTGCGCATCGCCGACTACGACATCGACATGGCGCGCGCCGCACGCGTGCACTCCGCGAACGTCCGAGGGTTCGCGACCCTCCCGACCACGGTGGTGGCCCGATGAGCGCACGGTTCCCCGAGCACCCCGAACGTCGGGCAGCCGTGGTCACCGGCGCGTCGAGCGGCATCGGCCAAGCCACGGCCGAGCTGCTCGCGGCCCGCGGACACCCGGTGGTGATCGGGGCGCGTCGGCTCGAGGCGCTCCAAGGCATCGCCGAGTCGATCCGGGCCGAGGGCGGCGAGGCCCACGCGTTCCACCTCGACCTGGGTGACGCCGACTCGGTGGCCCGTTTCGTAGACGCCTCGCAGGCCGCGGTCGGCGAGGTGGAGGTGATCGTCGCGAACGCGGCGCGCAACCAGGTGGGCGCGATCCTCGAGACGCCGCCCGATGAGCTCGAGGCCGTGCTCGACGTGAACGTGGGCGGCGCGCACCGCCTCGTGACCGCGCTGCTGCCCCCCATGATCGAACGCCGCCGGGGCGACGTCGTGGTCGTGACCTCCGACGTCGTGACGAACCCGCGGCCGTCGATGGCTGCGTACGTCACCTCGAAGTGGGGGCTCGAGGGGTACGTGCGCGCCCTGCAGATGGAGCTGGAGGGCACGGGAGTGCGGGTCGGCATCGTGCGACCCGGGCCGACCCTCACCGAGATGGGGTGGGACTGGGACATGACCCGCACGCAGGCCGCGATGGACGAGTGGGCGCGCTGGGGCCTGCTGCGCCACGACTCCTACATGCGACCCTCGGCGGTGGCCGAGGCGGTCGGCGCCATCGTCGCCATGCCCCGCGGCGCCCAGATCACCGCGCTCGAGATCCACCCGGAGGCCCCGGTGCGGGAGGACGACTGACGTGGCGGCGAACGAACCCCGACGGGTCTCCGGCGGCACCGGCACCGACGGCCACCTCGACGAGCTGCGCACCGATCCGATCGGACTCCTCGAGCGGGTGCGGGCCGAGTGCGGCGACGTCGGGCGCTTCGACCTCGCCGACCGCGAGGTGGTGCTGCTGACCGGCGCCGAGGCGAACGAGGTGTTCTTCCGGGCGCCCGAGGAACTGCTGGACCAGGCCGAGGCCTACCCATTCATGAAGCCCATCTTCGGCGAGGGGGTGGTCTTCGACGCGTCCCCCGAACGCCGCCGGGAGATGCTGCACAACCAGGCACTCCGCGACCGGTTCATGCGCGGGCACGCCGCCACCATCGCCGCCGAGGTGGAGGCGATGGTCGGCCGCTGGGACGCCGAGGGCGAGATCGACCTCCTCGACTGGTTCGCCGAGCTCACCATCTACACCTCGTCGGCCTGCCTCATCGGCCCCCGCTTCCGCGCGCAGCTCGACCGTCGCTTCGCGGACCTCTACCACGACCTCGAGCGCGGGACCGACGCGCTCGCCTTCGTGGACCCGTACGCGGACGTCGAGTCGTTCCACGTGCGCGACCGGTCACGGGCCGCGCTCGTCGAACTCGTCGAGGCGATCATGGCGGAGCGCATCGCGCACCCGCCCGCCGACGGCGTCGAACCGGACCTGCTCGACGTGCTCGTGTCGATCCGCGACGAGGACGGCGGTCTGCGCTTCACCGCGGACCAGGTGACCGGCATCTTCATCTCGATGATGTTTGCGGGCCACCACACGACCTCGACCACCGCGTCGTGGATGGTGATCGAACTGCTCCGGGCCGCGGGGGCGACGGACCGGGTCGTCGCCGAGATCGACGCGTTCGCGGCCACCGGCGAGGAGGTCTCGTACCAGGTGCTACGCGAGATGCCGATCACCGAGGCCGCGCTCAAGGAGACGCTGCGCCTGCACCCGCCGCTCATCCTCCTGCTGCGCGTGGCCAAGGAGGACTTCGAGGTCGGCGGGTCCGCGGTGCGAGCCGGCCAGATGGTCGGTGCCTCCCCCTGGGTGTCGAACCGGATCGGCGAGTCGTTCGCGGATCCGGACCGCTTCGACCTCGACCGCTACGTGGAGCCGCGGGCCGAGGACCTCGAGAACCCGTGGAACTGGATCCCGTTCGGGGCCGGACGACACCGCTGCGTCGGCGCGGCCTTCGCGATGATGCAGCTCAAGGCGATCTTCGCGGTGCTCCTGCGCGACTGGGAGCTCGAGCTGGCCCAGCCGCCCGACTCGTACCGTCCGGACATGTCGAAGATGGTGATCCAGCTCCAGCAGCCGGTCCGGGTTCGGTACCGCCGACGGGTGAGGAACGCGTGATGCGCATCGAGATCGACCGCGACCTGTGCCAGGTCCACGGGGTCTGCGAGTCGGAGGCCCCGGGCGTGTTCACCGTGCCCAAGCGGGCCGAGACCGTGACCGTGCTCACCGAGCACCCCGACGAGTCGCGGCGCGCGCAGGTCGCCGCGGCCGCCAAGTACTGCCCGACCCGGGCGATCCGCATCATCGAGGAGGACTGACATGGGGTTCGCACGTGCCGAGATGGAGGAGATGGTCCAGCGCTGGCTCGCCGCGAACGCGGCCTGCGAGGAGGCGCTCGACTGGACCCCGATGGCCGACTTCTACACACCCGACGCGACCTACGGCTGGAACGTCGGACCGAAGGACGAGTTCATGGCGGTGGGTCGTGACGAGATCCGGGAGCTCGCCCTCGGCCTCGAGATGAGCGGGCTCGGCGGCTGGGTCTACCCGTACCAGCACGTGCTCATCGACGACGCGAAGGGCGAGATCGTCGGCTTCTGGAAGCAGACCGCGCTCGCGACCCGGGCCGACGGCTCGCACTACGAGGTCGCGGGCATCGGCGGCTCCTGGTTCGTCTACGCGGGCGACTTCCAGTGGTCGTGGCAGCGCGACTGGTTCGACGTGGCCAACGCGACCTCAGTGTTCATGGAGATGATCCGCGACGAGCAGCTCACGCCGGGCATGACGAAGCGACTCGAGCAGGCCATGTCGGGCGAACGCCTCCCCGGCCACTACCGCCCCGACCAGATGCCCGTCGGCCTCTGGGATCGCTGAGCCGGACCGGCGCGCGAACCGGGACGGAGTGCCCGGATCGCTCGAGGCGCGACCGGTCGCGCCATGTCGGCCGGTAGCGTGCACCGGGTACCCGGACCCGTTCGTCCCGACGCGGGGCGTCCGTCGGTCCAGATCGCGCCCCCCGGATGCCGAGAACCTTCCCCGTGACGACCCGACGCCGCCTCACGACCGCCCTCGGTGCGGGTGCCCTCGCGCTCCTGAGCTGGTGCTCCCTCGCCGGGGCCTCGGGGCCCGAGGGCACCACGGTCACGAGGTCCTCACTCGATGCCACCCCGACCGGGCTCAGGGTCGGCGAGACGAGCGCGTCGCCCGCCGTACCCGCGACCACCAACCTCCTCGCCGTGCAGTGGCGCGGCGACGGCGACGCACGTGTCGTGGTGGAGACGCGTGACGGAGACGGTCCGTGGACGCGGGCCGCGACGGTCGGCGAGGCCGATGGTGGCGCCGACACCGACTCGCCCGACGCCCGTGCGGCGACGCGACGCCTCGGCGGCCGGTGGGCCTCCGAGCCGGTCGCGGTACGGGGCGTCGACGAGGTGCGGGTGCGGGTGCTCACGGGCACGCTCCGCGACCCGCGCCTGCTGGCCATCGGACCGACGGCTGCGCGGTACCGGGTCCCCGTGCAGTCGGGCCTCGTCGGTGGTGGTGCGGTCGCCATCGCCGTCGCAGCGGTCCTGCTCATCCCCGGCCGTCGACTCCTCGGTCTGCTCTCGGTCACCGTGGTGCTCGCCGCGGCGACCGTACCGATGATCGCGACGCCGCGTCGCGCCGACGCGTTCATCCCCCAGGCCCCGCCGATCATCACCCGGGGCGCGTGGGGGGCCGACGAATCACTCCGGCTCACAGCCTGCCCCGACGGGCCGTCGTACACGGCACCGCAGTTCGCGGTGGTGCACCACACCGCGACCTCGAACGGCGACACCCCGGCCCAGTCGTACGCGACCGTGCGTTCGATCTACGCGTACTACGTGCTCGGCCGGGGCTACTGCGACCACGGGTACAACTTCCTCATCGACCGGTTCGGCCAGATCTTCGAGGGCCGGTACGGCGGCGTCGACCGCGGCGTGATCGGCGCGCATGCGACCAACTTCAACGCCGGTTCGATCGGCGTCGCCCTCATCGGCGACCACTCCTCCCTGCGCCCGAGCGCGGCGGCGGTGAGTTCCCTCGTGCGCCTCCTCCACTGGAAGCTGACGATCCACACCATCGACCCGAACGCGCCGGTAGCCACCCGGGGCGCGGTCATCGACCCGGTGATCGGTCACCGCGACGCCGGCGCGATCTCGGGCGACACGACGGCCTGTCCCGGCAACGCCGGCTACTCGATCCTCGGCGCGGTGCGAACGTGGCTACGCGCCACGGTGCGGGTCGGCGTCCCGTGGTCGGCCGTCGACCTCGTGCAACGCACCCCGGGCTCGGTGCGGATGGCCGGCTGGGCCCTCGACCCGGAGACGACCGATCCGATCGAGGTCCACACCTACGTCGACTCGACCGGCGCGCGCTGGATGGCCGACGCCGAACGACCCGATCTCGCCCCGGTGTTCCCCGATCGCGGCACCGCACACGGGTTCGACGTGACGGTGCCCGTCGGTCCGGGCACGCACACCGTCTGCGCCTACGCGATCTCGGTCGTGCGAGGTGACAACGACGCGATGCGCTGCCTGCGCACCTCGGGCAGCCCGATGGGGTTCTTCGAGGCGGTGGGCCGCGCGCCCGCGGAACTGGCGTTCTCGGGCTGGGCGATCGACCCTGACACCGTGGACCCGATCCCGATCGCGGTCTGGGTGGATGGGCGCTACGTGGGGACGACCCCGGCCGACCGGGACCGGCCGGAACTGGCCGGGCTCGTGCCCGGCTACGGCACGAACCACGGCTTCCTCGCGGTGCTCCCCGTAGTGCCCGGGGTGCCGCACACCGTCTGCCTCTGGGCCCTGAGCGCCCTCGAGGATCCCCAGTCCTGGCTCGGCTGCCGAGTGGCCTGACCCGTTCCTGCCACGGAGGGTGGCGGTTGCCGACCACGCTCCGTTAGCGTCCCCGGATGAACCGATCGGAGGTCGCCCCATGCGCCGAGTCCTCGCCTGCGTCGCCATCGCCGTCACGTCGCTGACCGCCCTGCCCGCCGCCGCCATCATCGGCGGCGCCGAGGACGGGGACCAGCACCCCGGAGTCGGCCTCATCTACTTCCGGAGGACCGACGGGCTGTACCGATGCAGCGGCACCCTCGTGGAGCCGACGGTCGTCGTGACCGCAGCGCACTGCACGGAGGGCTCCACCGACGTGCACGTGACCTTCGACGCGTCCGCACCCCGTTCCCCGCTGGCCACGACGAACCCCGGCGACCCGTCGCGGTTCATCGACGGCACCGCACACGCCGACCCGGCCTACACCGGCGGGTTCAAGCTCGACACCCTCGACGACATCGGCGTGGTCGTGCTCGACCGGCCGGCGAGCGACGTCTGGCCGAACATCACCCTCACCCCGCTCGCCACCGCGGGCGCGGCCGACGGCCTGCGCCCCGGGAACGGGCGAGCTGGACAGACCATCTTCACTGCGGTGGGCTACGGCATCCGGTTCGAGCACCCGACCGACGGACCGGCCAAGCCCGCAGCGGTGTCCGACCGCGTCCGGCGCAACGCCACCGTCCCGCTGCAGATGGTGCGCGGCGAGACCATCAAGACCGCGGACAACGCGAACGACTCCCGCGGAACCGGCGGCACCTGCTTCGGGGACTCCGGCGGCGCGCTCCTGCTCGACGGTCGCCTCATCGGTGTCACCTCCTGGGGAGCCTCGCAGTTCTGCATCGGGGTGAGCGGGTTCCAGCGCACCGAGTCCGCGCACGCGCGCGCGTTCCTCAGCCAGTACCTCACGCTGCCCTGATCGGCACCTCAGCCGCGCGCCGGGAGCGGTTCGCCGCGTGAGCAGAGCGCGCGCCAGAGCGCGCGGTACGACGGGTACGTCATCTCCCGGGTGATGTACCCGGACCGCTCGAGCTCGGCGTGGTAGCGGGGCAGGCTGCGCCACGGCATGGTCATGTCGACGTGGTGGGCCAGGTGGTACCCGGTGTGGTACGGCGCGAACCAGAACCGCGCGGCCCAGGACTGCTGCACGTTGTGGGTCGTGAGCCGTCGGTCCTCGCTCTCGCCGAGCCCACCGTGCTCCCCGATGGAGCGCAGTCGGTTCGCGACGCGCCAGCCGGTCATCCACGGCGCGAGCCAGAGCACCGGGTACACGTACCAGCGCCCGGTCACGGCCCACATCGCGACCCAGAGCACCGCCTGCGCCCCGAGGATCGAACCGGCGAGGCCTCGTCGCGGCCCGCGCACCGCAGCGCGCACGAGGGGCCGCAGGTTCTTGTAGCCGGAGATCCCGAGGGCGTCGCGACGGAGACGACGACGCAGGTCCCGGGGTTCGCACGGGTAGCCCGAGTAGAAGGCGATGTCCGGCTCCTCGGGCCCGAACTCGCGGCGGTGGTGCGCGAGGTGTGAGGAGCGGTAGAGCGACATCGGCACGAACACCGGGTAGGCGACGAGCCAGGTCCCCACCCCGTCGTTGAGCCGACGGTTCGAGAAGAGGAGCCGGTGCGCGGATTCGTGCATCAGGATCGCGAACCGGGCGAACACCGGCGTCATGAGCACGAACGCGACGGGCCACGCGTACCAACGACCGCTCGCGCCGGGGATCGTGAGGAGCAGCGCCGCCCACCCCCACACGAGACCGACGCTGCACGCGTTGCGGAGGTTCGGGATGCGGGCGAGCGGGTCCCGCACCTCGGGCCGCGCCACCCCGTTGGCCCGCAGCCGATCGGTCGGGAACGGGTGGGCGAGTCGGTCCGGATCGAGCATCATCGGCGTGCCCACGCCGTCGAGGCTACCCGAGGACCGGCGACGTGATCACCGGGCGAGGTGCACGAGAGCCGCGACCTTCGCCTCGGTCGGTGTGACGATCCACCCGGCGACCTCGACCGTTCGACCCGCATCGACGTCGTCCGAGATCAGCTGGGTCACGCGCACCCGGATCTCGTCGGGCGCGGCACGATCGACCCAGCGCTCGTCGCGGCCAGCGGGCGCGAGCTCGCGGGCCAGCCGGGTCCCGTTGGAACCGACGACGCGTCGGCTCGCCTCCCCGAAGGTGGCCATGGCCTCGGGATCGTGGGCCATCGCGACGAGCCCGCGTGCAGGCACGGGCGTCCGCCGCCGGGTGAGCGCGACCGTCGCCCCCACCGCGAGCGCGCCGATGCCGAGACCGAGGAAGCCTCGCCGCGTGACGGAGCCGCTCACCGTGCGACCAACCGATCGGCGAGCCGGAAGGCGAGGGCGACGATCGTGAGCGTCGGGTTCTCGTAACCGATGCTCGGGAACACCGAGCTCGAGAGCACCGAGAGGTTCGCGCACCCGTGGACCCGGAGCTCCGCGTCCACCACACCGTCCTCCGGCCGCCGGGCCATGCGGGTCGTGCCCATGTGGTGGAAGCCGACCAACTGCATCTGCTCGCCGCTCGCCGTGCGATCCTCGAACGCCAGCCTGATCCTGCCCCGGCCCGTGGCACTCAACCGCTGCCCGATGATCTCGAGCGTGCGTCGAGCATCCGCGAGGTCGGCAGGTGAGGTCCTCCACCGCAGCTCCGCCCGGCGCTGGCCGAACGCGTCGCGTTCGCCGGCGAGCACCACCCGGCTCGCCGGGTTCGGTCGGGTCTCGGCCCGGATCCCGAGATCGAATGCGAACGATGCCCCGCCGAGGACCGACCTCCGCACCTCCGCAGCGGCGCGCGCCGAAACCCCGGTGCGCGCGTCGGTGCGCTGCGCGACGGCCGGTTCACCGCCCGAGAGCACGACCGCCACGGCCGGGAGTTCCTCCCGCGCCCGCTGTTCGGGCTCGAGCACGAGCGCGGCTCGCAGGTACGCGAGGTTCGACCCGAGGTAGGGGTCCGGGGGGCGTTCGAGCTCGATGCTCCCCGCGTACCCCTCGAGGTGGTCCATG
Organism: Actinomycetes bacterium; assembly: GCA_046075855.1. Lineage (GTDB taxonomy): Bacteria > Actinomycetota > Acidimicrobiia > IMCC26256 > IMCC26256 > IMCC26256. The sequence continues at coordinate 4,981 of JBJTQX010000130.1, read as the reverse complement.
AACCACCGGCCCAGGTGCCCTCCCGCATCGCCGGGCGCCGCAGCTCCCGGACGCGCCGAGAGCAGCAGCAGCCTCGGCACCTCGAGTCCGCCCACCGCCACGACGTACTCCCGCGCCCGCACCCGCCAGCGGTTGCCGCGGACCGTGCGTACCGGGAGGTGGTCGACTCGGTCACCGCGCTCGTCGAGCGCGATCCGGGGAACGTTCGCGCCGAGCACCACCCGCGTCCCCGGGTCCCGCGCGAGGTCATCGCGGTAACGCGGCGCGAACCGCGTCGGTGGGCTCAACCGGAAGACCGACCCGGTGACCACACCGTCGTCGAGGACCGGTGGGGTCCCCGATCGCTCGAACTCCGCGCGCCAGTAGGACCAGTCCCACTCGGTCCGACCCGATCGATCGATCGGCAGCTCGCAGAGCCGGGCCGCCGCCTCGTAGTGACGATCGAGATCGGTGCGGCTGATCGGCCATGACGCGGCGCCGACCCACGGACGGGCCGCCATCGTCGAGGACTCGATCGGCCGGCACCACCCGCCCCAGTGGTTCGTGGAGCCGCCGAAGTACCGGAGCCTCGACAGCTCGACCGGATAGTCCTCCCCGGTCGAGTCGGCTCGCGCGAGGCGGGACGTGCGCTCATCGGCCGAGTCCCGCCCGCTCTCGAGGACCAGCACCTCCCGACCCCGACCGCGGAGGGCCAGGGCGAGGGAGATGCCGGCCGCACCTCCACCGATGACCGCGACGTCGGTCGTGATCTCGGTGTTCCGGGGGACCGCGTCCGCGTCCTCGATCACCGTCGAAGACTAGGGGCCACCGGCGGGGCGGCCGCTCCTCGGGCCCGATGAGCGTGCTGGAATGGCGCCCATGACCTGGATCGACGAGATGACCGATCGGATCGCGACAGCACACGGGCTCTCGCCCGATGCCCTGCGCCTGGCCCCGGGCGACGCGGAGGAACTGCTCGACCTGGCGGGCGTCGCGGCCCACTCGACCGGTGAACGCACGAACGCTCCGCTCCTCTGCCACGTGTTGGGTCGGGCCCGAGCCCTCGGCGTCGACCTCGAGGCGCTCGCCGCGACGGTGCGCGGCGCAGCCAGCTAGGTGACGGGCACGCCCTCGAACCGAGCCGCGTGGACCCCACGACGCGCGAGCTCGGCGAGGAACGCGCCTGACTCGACCCCACCACCGAGCCCCTGTACCCCGGCCCGCGCGCCGGCGACCGACGGCATGACGCCGGCGAGCGCCGCGGTGGCCACCGCGAGCACGGTGCCGCCCACCGTCGCCGTGCGGCCCACCGCGCCGTAGACCACGGGCTCGCAGGCCTCGCCGATCCGCCCCCAGACCTCAACCCGGGTGGCACCCCAGCGTCCGCCCGGATCGTCCCGACGCAACCAACCGCGGGTGCGCGGCGGAGGCTCCACCGCACGGGCGGTGATGCGCCCCGCTTCGGGGAACGCGCGGTGCAGCAGCTCAATGCCGGCCCCGATGAGCTCGCACTCCTGGGCTCCGACCGGATCGGGGAAGTGCACGAGTTCGTGGGTGGTCCGGCGGCGCACCTCGAGCACCTCACCGTCCCGCACCTCGATCGGCCGCTCGCCGTGCGTGCGTCGCATCGAAGCCTCGCTCTTCGCGCCGGCGATGCCCGCGCGCGCGACGTGGATCTCGTCGACCACGTCGAGGAGGCTCGCCGCGTGCGCCGCGAGCACATCGGAGAGGCCCGGCGCGAGTCCGCAGCCGACGAGCACCGGAACCCCGGCCGCCCGCGCCTCCTCGTCGAGCCGGAGCAACGTGGCGATCCCGTCCTGGTCGTCGCCCGAGGTCGCAACGGGTACGCCGGCCTCGAGCGCGGCGAGCACGAGCGGCACATCGTCCTCCGCCGGGAGCGCGCAGGCCACTGCGTCGACCCCCACGGGGAGCGCTCGCCGCGGGCTCCACTCCACCACTTCGGCCCGGGACCCCAGGTGGCGACGCAACGCGTCGGCCCGCTCACGCCTGCGATCCGCAACGAGGAACCGCTCGATCCCCGGAACCGACCCGAGCTCGCGACCGGCGCGGGTGCCGATCGCGCCGGCCCCGACGACGAGGACCGTGGTCACCGGAGTTCGGGACCTGAGAGCTGGCGCCACCCTCCGCTCGTCGGCGGGACCCCGCCCTGGCCACGGAGGCGCACCAGCGCGCCGGCGAGCCCCGCGATCGCCACCACGAGGAGGCTCCGTCGGAAGGCCCGGCCCGCACGCATGCGGGCGAGTGTACCGACGACGGCCGGCCGATCCGATCCGGCTCAGCGGAAGAGGCCGGCGGCCGAGCGGATCCAGGCGAGCACGAGGCGGGTGCGTGATTCGGCCGACTGGTGGTCACGCCGAACCTCCTCGATCGCCTCGACGTGGGTCTCCTCGAAACGCCGCCAGAGCGTCGCGTTCACCACCGCCGTCCCCGTGACGAGCCGGCCGGCGATGTAGGCCCACAGCAGCACCGTGAGCGAGATGCCGATGACCCCGTAGGTCTCGGACTTCTGCGTGACCTGGTGCGCGACCCAGTAGACGGTGAAGAGGTGGATGAGCTCGACCCCCACCGCGAAGGTCGCGGCACCTGGGATGAGCGCCCAGACCGGTGCAGCGCCCCGCGGGAGGGTCGCCGAGGCCCAGAGCCAGGCCAGCAGGGGCACCGCGATCGCCGCGACCGTCAGCGCGAACCCCGGTGCGGGTGCGATCGCGCGCAATCGGCTGAGCAGCGTCGAGAGGACGCCGTAGGCCACGACGAAGCCCACGAACACCAGCGCGGCACGCGTGCGGGCGATGCGCAGTCGCGGCATACGCCAGATCAGGCAGTAGGCATCCACGATGGTGCGAATCACCGATCGACCCGCTGCGATCAACGCGTAGCCCACGATGACCAGCAGGACGAGCCGGCTCCCGGTCGAGAGCGAGTTGACGTTCACGACCCCCTTGGCCACCACGCCGCCGATCCCCGCCCGGTTCGCCATGTCGCGGGGCGGCAGGCCGAGGAGATCGCCGAGGAGCGAGAGCACCGTGAATCCGAAGACCGTGAACGGCACCATGAACATGAACAACCGGAACGCGAGGGCGCCGGCCATGAGGCCGCCGCCGATCTCGGAGTCGTACTCCCAGGCCCGAACCACCGCATCGAAGTAGGTGGAGGTCGATCGCAGCGCAGCGACGCGATCGGTGGCGGTACGACGTACGACCCGTACCCGCTCGCGGCCACGCGCGATCCGGCCCGGCGGCCGCTCGGCCGGGGCGTTCACACGGGGGCTCGTCGGGTGGGTGCGAGCATCTCGACTCCTGGCCGTCGGCCGTTCCCATGTGGAACCGGGTCGACCATCCGACCCGGCGCCGGACGCCACAGGCGTCGGAGCGGTGGTGGGGCTAGCTGGAATCGAACCAGCGACCTCACCCTTATCAGGGGTGCGCTCTAACCGACTGAGCTATAGCCCCGCTCAGGGAGGCCGCAGGTTAGCAGCGGGCCGTGGGGGCCCGGCCAGCCGCGCCGGTCAGGTGTCCTCCTCCTCCACGAGGATGAGCTCGACCCCACCGGTCCACTCGGCGAACAGGTTGTAGATCCCCGCCGCCACCGTGGCCAACACGGTCGTGAAGGCCACGAGCACGAGACCGATGAGCACGAAGCCCTCGAGGATCTGGATCGAGGCGAAGCGGAAGTCCTCGGCCGACAGCAAGCTCCCGAGGAAGTTCTCGAGCCCGGAGATCGCCCCGAGCGCTGCGGCCACCAGCCAGATGACCACCGCCGCAACCACGATGACCATCAAGGTGGCCACGTTGAAGAGCAGCGCCGTGCGCACCACCGACCAGATGTCGATGCGCCGCACCTCGTAGCGCCGACGCACGACCGCCACCCCGCGCGCGGGCGGCGCGCTCGGCAGCGCGTCGCCTTCGGCGCGTCCCCGCCGGTCGCTACGACCCGCCACGGTGATCAGCCCTCGCCCTCGTCGGAACCATCGAGCACCGGTGCCACTGCGACCACGGTCTCGCCCTCACCGACCGATGACACCTTCACGCCCGTCGCGTCACGACCCTGCGAGGAGATGTCCTTCGTGGCGATGCGCACCGCGTTCCCGGTGGAGGAGAACACGAGGATCTCGTCGTCGGTGAGCACGGTGAACGCCGCGACCACGCCGCCGCGCGATGCGGTGATCTTCATGCCGCGCACACCCTGACCACCGCGACCCTGCTGGTTGAAGCGGTCGAGCTTCGTGCGCTTGCCGTGCCCGGAGGACGACACGAAGAGCATCACCGCGTCGTCGCGGGCCACGTCGCAGGAGACCACTGCGTCCTCGGCGTTCATGAGCTTCATGCCCCGAACACCGGCCGCCGCACGACCCATGGCCCGCACATCCGCCTCGCTGAAGCGGATGGTCATGCCGTTGCGCGAGACCATGAAGATGTCGTCCTGGCCCGTGGTCTGCACGACCCGCACCAGTTCGTCGCCGTCCTTGAGGTTGATCGCGATGAGGCCGGTGCGCAACGAGGAGTCGTACTCGCTCATCTTCGTCTTCTTCACCTGCCCGTGCTTGGTCGCGAAGAAGAGGAAGGTGCCCTCCTCGTAGGTGCGGGTGTCGATGACCGCCTGCACCTTCTCCTCCGGGCCGAGGGCGATGAGGTTGACCACCGCGGTGCCGCGGGCAGTGCGCTCCTTCATCGGGATCTCGTGGGCCCGCAGTCGGTACACCTTGCCGCGGTTCGAGAAGAACAGCAGGTAGGAGTGCGCGGTGGTGGTGAGCAGGTGCTCGACGTAGTCGCCGTCCTTGAGCGCCTGGCCCCGCACGCCGCGGCCGCCGCGGCCCTGCCGACGGAAGGTGTCGGCCGCCACCGTCTTGATGTAGCCCTTGCTCGTGAGCACCACGATGACCTCCTCGTCCTCGATGAGGTCGAGGTCGGAGAGGTCGCCGGTGTCGATGGTGATCTGGGTGCGCCGGTCGTCGGCGAACTTCTCGCGCACCTCGCCGAGCTCG
>JBJTQX010000129.1:0-61430 GCA_046075855.1 Actinomycetes bacterium | reverse complement strand
GCTCGGACGGGCTGGGGGTCTTTGCGAAGAAGTGGCTTCCGGGTGGGGCGCAGTTGCCCGTGCTCGCAGCTCTGCGAGCGCACATTGACGAACGCAGATTGGGAGCGGCTGCGCGCGACGCACTGCGGCGGTGGTACTGGTGCAGCGTCTTCATGGAGCGGTATTCCGGTGCGGTCGTGACGAAGTCGCGCAGGGACTATTCGGAGATGATCGCGTACTGGACCGGGAAGGGTGGGCCTCCGAGCGTGTTTGCTGAGGCGCAGGCGCGGATTGGAGCCTCGGGCTACACAATCCGCGACTCGGCTTCCCACGCGAGTGCGGTGTACTCCGGTGTGTTCTGTCTCCTCGCTCTCCGAGGTGCTCGAGACTGGCAGACCGACGAGGCGATATCGCTGCACCAGTTGGAGGACCACCACATCTTCCCTCAGGCGGTACTTAAGCGTCACGGGTATCGCCCGCAGTTGGACAAGCGCGAGATCAACTCGATCGTGAATCGAACGCTCATCTCTGGATTGACCAACGGGAAGATCAGCGATGCTGCACCAGCTGACTACATCCTCGACCCGAAGGTCTTCGACGTGGCTCCCCAGGATGTGCTTCCCGCACATTTCGTGGACGTCGACGCGCTGGCAGCACTTCGCGGCGCAGCTGAGGAACTCGACAATGCCGACTTCGGTGCCGTCTATGACGCATTCCGCGACGCACGGGAGCGAGCAATCATTGGCGCGATTCGTGAGGTGTGCGGTGTGAAGGCGACCGGTGAGCCCGCGCCCGAGGGTTATGAAGAGGCGCTTGAGTTCGACATTGACGAGGACCAGTAACTGATTGCCGGAGCACAATCAACGCACGACGCCTGGAGTTCGGCCGCGGCGTAAGACGGGGGCGGTTGGCAGTTCACGCTTCTCGCCGGATAGGCGACGCGCTCGTGTCGTGACGCCGCAGCATGACCGCGTGTCCCAGGCGTCGTGCATGATCGTCGCGGACGACCAACGAGCACGTGGAGGTGCACATGGCGATCGACGAGGCCCACGCCCCGGCGGACCCGGACGGCAGTGGGGCGGTGCCCACCCCGGTGCCTACAAGTCCCCCCTCGCCCACAGCGCGGTTGGGTGTTTCCCAGCGCCCAAGCGGCTGAGCGGAACCCTCCGGGCCGCGGATTCGGTGAGCTCATACCCTGGGCGGCGTGCTCAGCGATCTCGATGAACTGGCGCTCCGGGAGAGCGCGTTCGCTTGGCTTCGGTCGTTGCTGTTGGGTCGGGACCTCTTCTCCCGCGATGACTTGGCCCGGTTCCCGTTCGCCGGCCAGGAGCACCGACTAATCGGACCCTTCACCGGCATCTGGCGTCTGGGCCGAATCTCCGATGCCGCGATCAGCATCTCGACGGCATTCGTTCGTCACGAGAAGGATCGTCCGTATGCCGACGAGGTCGGCGCGGACGGGCTCCTGCGGTACAAGTGGCGCGGCAACGACCGGAACCATCCCGACAACGTGGCACTGCGGAGGACGATGCAGCGAGGCCTTCCAATGGTTTGGTTCATCGGCCAGCGGTACGCGCCCGGGACCAAGCGTCAGCTCTACTTCCCGCAGTTCCCTGTGACGCTCGTGGCCGAGGAACCGGGCGATCAGCAGTTCGTGGTGAAGGTTGACGTGGAGCAAATGACGGCGCCGTCGAAGGCGGGTGACGAGGCCGTCGTGATTACCCGGGAGTACAACGAACGGGTAGCGAAGGTGCGACTCCACCAACCACTCTTCCGGGCCGCAGTACTGGATGCCTACGAGCGCCGTTGCGCGGTCTGCGGGCTCCCGTTCGCCGAGTTGCTCGACGCGGCACACATTCGTGCGGACTCCAAGGGCGGAGCAGCAGCGGTGCCGAACGGCCTCGCGCTGTGCAAGATCCACCACGGAGCTTTCGACGCCAACATCATCGGTATCTCGCCGGATTACCGAGTGCACGTCCAGGAAGCGGTACTCGAGACGATCGACGGACCAACGTTGCAGTACGCGATCAAGGGTATGAACGGTGAACGTCTCCGGCAGGTCCCGAAGGCGTCGAACGAACGCCCGGACCGGGATCTCCTTGCCGAACGGTTCGAGGAGTTCGAGACAAGTTCTTGATGGACAGCCGCAGTGCCGTTCTGACCACGTCCGAGTTATTGTGCGTAGGTGGGAGCCACGCCTGCGGAAGTCGCCGACAACCTTGCTGCTTTCATCGAGATTCGCGGCGGTGCGGCCTTCCTGAACGTACCCGTGTCCGGAAACGGCTCGGCCTGGCCTCAAGGCACGCCCGTTCATCGGGTGGACGCAGTGTGGTTCCCGACTGGCGTCACCGGATCGTTGGTGGACCTCGCACATGAGGATGTCGGCTCTGACGCGCACGCGCAGTTTGTCGAGGCACTTACGAGCATCGATGCCGTGTTGATGAGTGGGCACGGGTATGCCGATCGCACGGTGTTCGGGCGACTCGTTGCCGGGCGGGAAATGTTGTCGCGGTCCTATCCAACTCATCGGCGATTGGACGCAATCGCGTTGGGGAACAAGCTGGATGCTCGCGGAGTGCCGTATCTCGCCGAGGGAATCGAGGTGCTGGCGCTCGATGGTTCGCGACTGTCGGGACCGACCGTGCACCGCGCGAGCGCGCGCCGAGAGCCCGCCGAGTCCACCTACGAGGACCGACTCCTCGAGCAGTACTTCGATGTAGCGCTCGATGGTCAGGGCACGCTCTGGTTTGAAGTCGTCATTGGTTCGGCCCGACTCGACGCTCTCTACGTCCCGAACGTCCCAGGCGGGCGGTCGTTCTGGGGCGGCGACGTTGATCACCTGGCGGCGACCATCGCAGAGCACGACGTTGAAGTCATCGAGGCGAAGTGGGAGCTGAACTTGGATGTCATCGGGCAGGTGATTGCTGGAGCGGTGATGTTGGCCCATGAGAGCCCTCGACACCGGTTGGTCCGACAGACTGTGGTTGTCGGGAAATCCCACGACTCGGCGCTCGAGTGGTTGTGCGCGAAACGCGGCATCCGCGTCGTACAGCTCGACCTGCCGTAGCACGGCCTCAACTGCGCTGAGCGCGACGAGTGATCCGGTCGGGCTGGGCGGGCGTGCCCGCTCAGCCCACCGACTTGCCGTACATCCAGCGCAGCGGGTCGGCGAGGAGCTCGAGGCGCTCGCCGTCGGGGCCGAGGAAGTAGAGCGAGGTGCCCGAGATGTGTTGGTAGGGGATGCCGGCCGCGTCGAGCCGGTCGCGGGCGGCCTCCCACTCCTCCTGCGAGATCGAGATGGCCAGGTGCTGGAGCCCGCCGAGCACCTCAGCGGGCGGGCCGACCTCCACGCCGGGCAGGTCGAAGAACGCGAGCGTGTTGCCGGCGCCGACGTCGAAGAAGAAGTGAGTCGAACCGCGGTAGTCGCGGTTCTCGAACATCTCGATGAGCGGGAAGCCCAGCAGGCCGTCGTAGAACCGCACGGTGCGCTCGACGTCCGAGCAGATGAGGGCGACGTGGTGCACCCCGCGGGCGGTCGACTCGAGCCGCGTCTCTCGGGGCTTCAGGTACTGCGCGGCGATCTGCTCGCGCCGTGCCGTGAGGCGTTCGAGCTCGGGGCCTTGCACGCCATGATCGGTCACGCGATGCCCCGTGACTCGGCGACTCCGGAGGGCGACGGGGAGTTGACCACGCCGCGACGCTACCGTTGCGCCTGCGACCGAGCGAGGTGGAGCGAGTGGCGATCGAACGCATGCCGGCGGTGTTCATCGGCCACGGCAGCCCGATGAACACGCTCGAGCACAACCGCTACACCGAGGCCTGGCATGCGTTCGGGCGTTCGATCCAGCAGCCCCGGGCGGTGCTGGCCGTATCGGCGCACTGGTACCGGCGGGGCATCGCGGTCACTGCGCAGAGCGATCCGCCCACGATCCACGATTTCAGCGGGTTCCCACCCGAGCTCTTCGCCTACGAGTACCCGGTATCCGGCGACCCGGCGTTGGCGACCCGGGTGGCGGGGCTGCTGGCACCCGACGCGGTCGAGGTCGACGCGACCTCCTGGGGTGTCGACCACGGCGCCTGGTCGGTGCTGGCCCACGTGTTCCCCGAGGCCGACGTGCCGGTCGTGCAGCTCGCCATCGACGCGGCGCGACCGTTCGCCGAGCACCTCCGGCTCGGTGCCGCGCTCGCACCGCTGCGCGACGAGGGCGTGCTCGTGCTCTCGAGCGGCAACGTCGTGCACAACCTCGGCCTCATCGACTGGTCGGACGAGTTCGGCGCGACCGACTGGAACCGCGATTTCGACACGACCGCGATGTCGCTCATGACCGAGCGGCCCGGCGGCCTCGCCGAGCTCGCGGGGCACCCGGCGTTCCGACTCGCCGCGCCGTCGCCCGACCACCTGCTGCCACTCGCCTACACCGCCGGGCTGGCCGCGGCCGCGGGAACCACGGCCGAGGTGCTGCTCACGGGGTACTCGTACGGATCGCTCTCGATGACGTCGTACGTCGTGCGCTGACCGGCCCGCATACAAATGGAAGAGCTGGAGTCCTGGCCCGGCGCGCTCATCGGAAGACGAGCCTCTTCCAGTGGGTGGTCGCAGCGGATTTGGTCGTGCGTGGCACGCCACGGGGAGTCGGTGTCAGTCGATAACGACATCGGCGGTCAACTGGGACGTTGACCCACGATCGTCGGTGACTGTCAGCGAAACTGAGTACGTACCCGGGCTCGCATAAGTGTGCGAGGGGTTGGCACCGACGCGTTCCGAAACTTCATCGGGGGAGATCGGATCGGATCCATCCCCGAAATCCCAGAAGTAAGAGATGATGATTCCATCGGGATCGAAGGAGTCGGATCCGGTGAAGGCCACCGTGCGTCCGACTACCGCTGGTGTCCATACGGCAGTCGGAGGAACGTTCGGCGCCTGGACCAGAACGGTACGGACCAGCGTGGTCGACGTCCCCTCGTTGTCGGTGACGGTCATCGCGACCGAGTACGAACCGCCTTGCGTGTACGTGTGAGCGGGCATCGATCCGGTGTCGCCCGTGCCATCGCCGAAGTCCCAGGACCACGAGACGACCGAGCCGTCGGGATCGCTCGAAGGGGTGCCGTCGAACGCAACGGAGAGGTCCGTCGGAGAGGCGGCGAACGCGGCAATCGGCGAGACGTTCGGGGGGCCGACGGTCAAGGTGTCCGTGATCGTCGTTGGTTCCCCCCGGTCATCCAGTACGGCGACGGAGACGACCTTGGATCCGCGTGTCGCATAGGCGTGCGGGATAGTCGCCGACGTCGTTTCGACGACGGCGCCATCGCCGAAGTCGACTCGCGTCATGCCGATTGCGCCGTCGGGATCGGAAGCGTCAATAGAAAGAACGCAACTCAGATCCGGCAAGCAGATGGACGACACGGCGACGTTCGGTCGGAGGTTTGCACGTGATCGATGACACGTGGCGCCGCGACATCGAGACAACTCGCTGAGCAGCGAAGCCAGCTGGCCACGCACGGTTGCATATGTGGGGTTGTCGGCTTCATTGGTCAACTCGTACGGATCTCGACTGTGGTCGTACAACTCGCGTTCACCCGTCGCGAGTTCGATGTAGATGAATTGGTCGGCTCGAACCGCGATGCCGGCTGGTTGTGCATAGGAGATCGTTGGAAGTCCGATCATTCGTCCGGTGCTATGCCCTTCGACCTGGGTATGCAACATCGCGCGATGTGCATTGATGCTCGGGTCATCGAGGGCCGGAATGAACGATCGACCGTCGAAGACGAGCTGGTCTTGAGCCTCGAGGCCTGCGAAGTGGGCGATGGTCGGTGCGAGATCCGTGTTGACGATGGGGGCGGGGTTCGTCGCGACGGGAACGCCGGGCCCGGAGACGATCAGTGGCACGCGGAGCGATTCGTCGTAGACCAGTCCCTTGGTCAGGAAGTAGCGGTGCTCGCCCAGCATGTAGCCATTGTCAGACGTGAACATGATGATGGTGTTGTCGAACTGCCCAAGGCTCTTCAACTTCGCGACGACGCTGGCAACCAGTTCATCGAGCGCAGGGAGCATGCGGAGTCGCTTGAGTTCAGCCGCGACGATGACGTTCCGTGCCCGGCCGGCAACGCGTGAGCCAACGAGCGGGGGCAGCGGTTGGAGGTAGTTCGGTTTATCAGTTACGTCAGGCTCTCCGTAGTTCGGACTCGGAGTCCAGCGCCAGCAATCAGTGACGCGAGTGCGGGTGCACGGCACAATCGCAGTCCTGTCGACAGGGCGATAGCGCGTCCCGGGCCCGGAGTGGTTCGCGGTCGGTGTGATCCAGAGGAAGAACGGATTGGAGGAGTTCGCGCCCTCCTCGATGACGGCGGTAGAACGCTTGGCAATCTCGTCGGTCTGATAGAGCGCGCCGATCTGTGGCGTCATCTTCGTGGTCGAACCGTTGATATTCATCGTGTAGTTCTGCATGCGGTACAGCGAGCCGGCGCCGCCGCAGAGAACCTGCCACTGGTTCCACCCAGGTGGGCGGGGAGTGTCGCACTCGTAACCGTTCAGGTACTTTCCGATGATGCCCGTGAAGTACCCGGAGTCGTGGAGCAGCGTCGCAATCGTTGAGTTTGCATCGAACGAGTCGAATGAATAGTTGTCAGCGACGCCATTGTTCGTTGCGTACTGGCCGCTCAGGAATGCGGCGCGCGAGGGGCAGCACAGTGACGTTGACGCGAACGAGTTGGTGAACGTCGTGCCCTGGAGCAACTCGCGGGTCTTCGGGAGGAATTGGAGTTCATCGGCCCGCAAGTCGTCTGCTTCAATGACGACGATGTTCGGGCGGACGCCGTCGCTCGCGGCCGTTGGCGGGGACTGTCTGATGAACGTGACGATGCCGGCGAGCGCGACGAGCGCGAGCACTGCAGCCCGCCAGCGCTGTGGCGTGTGGCGGCGAAACCGCATTCGCGTCGATCTCACTACGTCAGATTAACGCCACGCTCCGTGGTTGCCAAGGTGCCTGATCGGTGCGGAGATCGGGGGTGTGGCCGCTTCACCTGGCCTTGCGCTTGTAGCGCGCCGGACCGGTCTTCGGCTTCGCGGCGGCCTTGGCGGCCTTCTGTGCGTCCTTGCGCTGCCGGCGGGCCTCGCGCTTGGCCGTGTCGTCGTCGCTCGGTGCGGGCTCGGCCTCCGCGGGCTCCGGGTCGGGCGACGGTTCGGGGCGCGCGAGCAGGCCGGCGTGCGTGTCGAGGAGGGTCGCGCACGCGTCGGCCGCGGGCACCGAACGGTCGATGGACACCGCGAGCACGAGCGCGGTCACCCCCGCACCGAGGCGCTCCCAGCAGGTGTCCACCGCAGCGGTGAGGTCGTCGAGGCTCGGTGCCTCGGCCCGATCGCCGAGCGCCTGCACGATCGCGAGCAACCCTCCGGCGGTGAGGTGGTCGATCACCTCGACCACGTGCTCGTCGGAGCGCGCGACGGTGCGGGCTCGCAGCAGACGGTCGGCGTGCGGATCGCGTCCGAGGGTGGTCGGGGGCAGTCCGAGCCGACGGGCCACCGACCGCCGGTCCGACTCACTCAGCAGCGCGACAGCCCGGTGGATGTCCTCGGCGGTGGTTCGGGCCAGTTCGGTTCTGGTGCGGATCGACATGGGGTTCCCGGTTGGTGGGGGTACGGGCGGAGAGCATCGCACGCCGCGCAGGTCGCCTGCCTCACGGTGCTCGTCTCGAACCTTCGACGGGGCACGACGCCCCGGAGCGTGGAGTAGGCGCAGCTCAGGCGAACGTGCGGACGAGGCGCAGCACGTCGTCGGCCGCGGGCCCCTCCGCGGTGAGCGCGGCGTCGGCCGCAGCCGCACGCTGACCAGCGACCCGACACACGTCGAGCGCGCTGCCGCGCACGGTCGTCACCGCCACCTCGAGCCCGAGCTCGAGGCGCGCACCGGACGGCAGGACGAGGTCGAAGCCGACGGGTGCGGGTTCCTCCAGCCCGGCCCGGGCGAACGAGTACGGCACGGTGCGCCACGCGAGACGGGCGATGTGGGCGATGCGATCGTCGAGCGTCACCTCGGCGCCGAGCGCGTCGGCCACATCACCCGTGTGGATCCAGGTCTCGGCGAGACGGGTCGTCGCGAGGGTACGGGCTGTGAACGTGCCCACGACCCACTGCACGCGCCGGTCCGGTGGGGTCGTGGCGAGCACCGTCCGCAGGCGTCGCGTCGCGGTCTCCCAGCGCTCGAGCACCGCTGCGGTGGTCATCGACCGTGCCTCGACGACCATGCGCTCGGCGAGCTCGTCGACATCGGCGACCCGGTCTCCGAGCAGCGTGCCGTCGACCCCGACCCCGAGCCGACCCTCGGCGCTGGCGATCGCTGCCTCGTCGGTCTGCGCGAGGTGGAGCACCACGTCGGCGACGTCCCAACCGGGGCACGGCGTCGGCGCGTGCCACCTCTCCTCCGGGAGGTCGACGATCAGGCCACGCAGCTCCGCGTGCTGGGACGCGAGATCGGCGAGGACGTCGGCGGACACGTCCCGACGCTAGGCGCGCCGGGTGCGCGACCTCAGGGGAGCGGCGCCGGGACCGTCGTCGTCACGGGTGCGTCGTCGCCCTCGTGCTCGTCGCCGTCATCATCGGACTCGCGCGGTGCGGGCGGGCGCACCTGCGGGAAGCGCTCGAGGTAGCGGTCGATGACCTTCTGCGGCGGACCGACCCGACGACCCGGACCCACGACCACCGGACCGCTCGGACCGAGTGGGTTCGGACCGGGCACGTGGTCGACCCAGGGGTGCGGGGTCGACGGACCGGTCGCGCCGCTCTCCCCGGTGGGGCCGGTGACACCCGACTCGCCGGTCGCGCCCGTCGCACCGCTGTCGCCGATGACGCCGCTCTCACCCGTCGGACCCGTCGGGCCGGTGGGACCGAGGTCGCCGACCGTGCCGGTGTCACCCGTTGCGCCCGAGACGCCGGTCACCTCGGCGGGCACCGCCGCAGGAGGGGGAGCCGGCAGCGTCACCGACGCGACGGCCACGCTGCCCGCGCTCACCGCCACCGCCGCCACCGCGGCCTTGATCGCCATCGCCTTGAGGAACATCTCGTACTCCGCTCGTCGTACTGGGGTGCCGCACCATCGGCACGACGGGTATCCCGGGTTGAGCGGTCGCACGCCGAATGGTGCTGAGGGCTCAGGGCGGCGTCGGGTGCGGAGCGTCTCAGCCCGATCGGAGCCACGCGACCCAGGGCAACCGCCCGATGCCGCCGAAACATAGGTGTCACGCTCCGTGAGGCTGAGCCTTGCCGGTTCCCACGCTGGGTGGGTAGTTTTACGCATTCCGCGGCTTCTGGCCGCTCGGGCTCAGGGGTGGATCCATGGTGGGGAACCGGAACGGCTCCTTCGGAGCGCGCCTCCGTCGCGCGACGGCGTCGACGGTGGCGACGGCGGTCGGTCTGGTGGGCCTGGTCGGCGTCGACCTCGCCACCGCCCCGGGTGCCGGTGCGGCACCGATCTCCCTCGGCGTCACCCGGGCGAGCGTGGGCACGAGCGGCGAGGAGCTCGCGAACGGTTCATGCGCTGACTACGGCGACCTCTCCGACACGAAGGACTGCGCTCCGGCGATCTCGGCCGATGGTCTGCACGTCGCGTTCGTGACGAGCGAGGCGATCGTCCCGGAGGACCGCAACTACGGGCAGGACGATGTCTACGTGCGGGATCTGGCCACGGGCGAGACGCACCTCGTGAGCATCGGGGACACGGGGCTGCAGGGCTACCGCGTCGCGGACCCTTCGGTCAGCGCCACCGGCCGCTACGTCACCTACACCGCGCTCGGCAGCATCATCCCGGGCATCGCCGGGAGTGATGGCTGCGACGGCCTGCAGGTGTACGTGCGCGATCGCGACACGGATGGCAACGGCGTGTTCGACGAAGCCGGTCACACCGCGACCCGACTGGTGAGCGCGACCGGAACGCTGGGTACTACCGACAGCGCACCGGCCGGCGGTTGCGCGACGGGGCACGGCTCCATCTCGTCGACCGGCCGCTACGTGGTGTTCGTTTCCGACTCCGAGTCGTTCAACGGGCCTCAGATCGAGGGTACCTACTTCACCGAGGCGTGGCTGCGCGACCGGGACGCCGATGGCAACGGGGTGTTCGATGAACCCGCCGGGGTCTCGACCACCATGGTGAGCCTCGACGGGCTGGGCAACGCAGCCGAGGTGGACGTGACCTGCGGCTACTACGCGTACGGTGCCGACGTCACCGCGTGCGGACCCAGGGTGAGCGACGACGGTCGGTTCGTCGCCTTCGGTTCGCCGTCGCCGATCGACGAGACGGACGGCAACGGCACCACGGATCTCGCGATCCTCGACCGCACGACGGGTCTGTCGGTCCCGGCAGCCCGCGTGGGCGGACTCACACTGGTCAACGGTGCCCGTGGCGCGATGAGCGCGAACGGTCGGTACGTGGCGATCGCGAGCAACGATCCGGGCCTCCCGGGAGCCAACGGCTTCTGGCGGGTGTACCGCCGCGACCGTGACGGCAACGCGAACGGGATCTACGACGAGGCGGGTGACGGCGCGTGGACGCTCGTGTCGGATGCGGTGCCGACCGGTGCGGGTGCTGCGTACGCGCCGGATGTGTCGAACGACGGCACGGTCACCTACATCCACGACATCGACAACCCGATTCTGCACGGCTTCGTGCGGTTCCCGGACGGGACCTCGCTCACCGTGCAGGCGGCGGCCGGTGGGGACGCGCTCGTCCGTACGCTGACGATCTCGCCGGCGCGCTCGACTGTCGCCTTCTCGACGCCGGATGCGCTCGTGGCCGCAGACACGAACGGCGCGGAGGATGTCTACGCGACGCGGTTCGGTAGCGCGCTCACCGGGGTGACGGTGAGCTTGGCCGCCAGCGCGACCTCGACCCCGCCGGGTGCGACGAGCGTTGCGATCAACTCGATCCCGACGGACGCGCTGCGAGGTTTCGGGCTCGACGTGTCGACCGCACCGTCCGGGACCCGTCTGCGGCCTTCGGGCACGCGTCTGCGTCCGTCCGGCACGCGCCTGCGGCCGTCGGGCACCCGTCTGCGGCCTTCGGGCACGCGACTGCGTGACATCGCGAGCACCTTGCTCTCCACGCTCGCGCCGCGGCTCGCCACGGTGGACGCGGCGCGCAATGCGCCGCTGTCGCAGATCGTCGTGACCACCGAGGGCGGCTGGCCCGCGCTGCTCGCCGGTACGAGCCTCGACGGCCGCCCGCTCCAGTCGGTCACGGTCGGGGAACTCCTCGACCTGTACGTGAACGGCACGGCATCCCCGGGTCTCGTGGAGTTGACCCTCGGCGACCTCGTGCTCGACGAGTCGCCGCTCATCGCGATCACCCCGGTCGGCTTCGAGCTGGGCAACACGCCGGTCGCGAACCTCTGGTACGAGCCGTCGGTCACGTGGTGCTCGGCCCTGCAGACCGTCGCCGGCAAGACCTGCGCCGACATCGGCGCTGACGGCAACGGCCGCACGCTCATGGAGCTCGACATGCTCCCCGACTCGTCGTTGCTCCTCGCCGATCACCCGGAGCTTCGACAGATCGATCTGGGCGCGAACTACGTGACGCTCCAGCAGTACTCGGCGCCCGTGCTCGATACGGCGCTCAACGATCTCAACCTCTTCGTGACCCGCCTCGGTGCGATTCCGTTGGATGCTGCGCTCCGGCGTGTGTACCTCGGCGCCGCGATCCCGCTCGATGAACTCTCGGATGCGGAGCGCACGGCGACTGTGGTCTGTGGTGCGTCGTTCGTGTGTGCCGGGGCGACGCTCGGCGACGCGATCGCAGCCGACGCGGTGCGCCCGACGGCGACCCTCGCGGACGTGGGCAAGCACTACACGGACCCCGCGGGGCCGTTCGAGATCACGCTGCAGGACTTCACGCCGTCGCTGCTCAACGGGATCACGGTGAACGACATCGTCACCGGCTACCTCGACGCGCTCGACTTCCCGTGGGAGGACCTCGACCTCGACGCGGCAGGCCTGGCTCGGTTCGCCGACCCGGTGACCACGGTGGACTACACCACCACCTTCCAGGCGCAGGCCACCGGAACGATCAACGGGCTGGACGCGACGGTGACCGTTCGGATGCCGGTCGGCTTCCGCCTCGATCCGAAGACGCGCTCAGCCATCGCTCCGCTCCGAGTCACCGGCACGGGGACCCCGACCGTGCGGTTGCTCGACGAGCAGGTGGGTACCGACGCCACCACCCTCACGATCGGCGTGTCGGGGGTGACGTCGAACACGAACTACGCGGTCGTGCTGCGCGCGATCCCGAGCCTCGGGCTCGGTGCCGGTCAGGTCTCGGCCCGGGTCGAGGTGGAGACGCGGGGAACCGACGCGACCCCGCTCAACGTCACGGTGAACGAGGGGGCCGACCCGGGCTCCACGGCGGCCACGTCGGCACCGGTCGCCTCGGACCGGTTGTACTTCGGCTACCTCGCCACGGGTGGCGACACCGACCTCTACTCGTTCGCACCGCGCACACCTGACACCCAGGTGGGCGTGCGGTTGAGCCACCTCGCCGGTGACGGCGACCTCGTGCTGTTCGGTCCGCCGCAGGACTCGCCCACCACCGGCCCGAGCCCGGTGCCGTCGCGACCGGTCGGTCCGCAGGTGGGCCCGATCGACGACGAGGGCATCGACCCGACCAACAACCAGGTCGCGTCGCGCCCCGAGATCTCGGCCGATGTTCCCGTGGCCGGTCCCCCGGGCACGACGGTCGTCGCACGCTCCGCGACGGACGGATCGGTCGACGAGGAGACGGCGACGGGACGTGGTGCGTCGTACGTGCAGGTGAGCTCGTACAAGGGTGCGAACTCGAACCTCCCGTACGTGCTGCGGGTGCGCGAGGTGTCCGCCCCGGCGCTGCCGCAGTGCCTGCCCTACACCCACCCGTTCAGCGGGGCGGCGGGCACGCTGCCCGACCTCACGACGATCCCGACCGACCTGCGCACGGTGTTCCTCGTGAACCTCCAGCGCCTCGGCGACCAGTACCCGGGTCAGGACGTGTCGACGCTGCTCGCGAAGCTGAATGAGCTCGCCGCGGAGTCGTCGGTGAAGGGTGTGGTGCTCCCGGTCGAGGGTTCGAGCCCCGCCCGCAACGCGGGGTACCCGGACATCGCCGGTGCGTACGCGGCGCTCGCCGCGAAGGCCTGCGACCCGGACCTCGCGAACACGGTCGTGCGGCGCATCGGTGACCTCGTGCAGGGCCTGCGGGCCGGCACGCTCCCCGGGGTCGCGGCCCACCCGAGCATCGCCAACATCGTGCTCGTCGGCTCCGACGACGTGGTGCCGATGGCCCGCGCCGTCGACACCACGCGCTCGGGCAATGAGACGCAGTACGCGGATGCCTTCGATCCCGGTTCGCCGATCGGAGCGGCGCTCGCCACGAGCCACTTCCTCACCGATGCCGCCTACGGCGACCTCGATCCGATCCCGTGGCTCAACCGGCGTCTCTACGTCGAGGACCTCGCGGTCGGCCGTCTCGTCGAGACGCCGGCTCAGATGGGTGCAGCGATCGACGGGTACCTGACCAGCGGCGGGGTGCTCGACCCGTCCAAGGCGCTCGTCACCGGGTACGACTGGATGAAGACCGGCGCCACGAGCCTGAAGTCGACGTTGGCCACGCAGTTGACGCAGGCCAACGGTGGGACGCCGGTGGTGCCGGCGGACCTCATCAACGACACGTGGACGAAGGAGAACCTCCTCACGGGGGCGGGCAGCATCGCGGACACGCAGTCGCGGGTCACGAACCTGTTCATGCATGCAGACCACGTCACGGGCGTCTCGGCCCAGGGCGCCCTCGACGGTGCGGACGTGTTCGCGCCCTCGGAGCTCGCAGCGGCGATGCCGATCGGTACGAACCTGCTCTTCTCGATGGGCTGCCATTCGGGTCTCAACGACCCGCAGCTCGCCGATGACTTCCCGGAGGAGATGCTCGGCAAGGGTGCGGTGTACCTCGCGGCCTCGGGCTTCGGGTATGGCGACGACACCGGGGTGCAGCTGCACGACCGGCTCGTCGGGTTCTTCGCCGGTCAACTCGACGGTGCGGTGACGGTGGGCGATGCGCTCACCCGGGCCAAGCAGCAGTACTTCTCGACCCAGGGCCTCTATGGCACCTACGACGACAAGGTGCTCGAGAGCATGGTCCTCTACGGTCTGCCGTTCTACCGGCTGGGGCAAGCGACGGTGACCCGTCCGACGATCCCCGACGTCGTGCCGACCGCAGGTGCGGGTGGCGTGTCGACCGCCGGGTTCGTCTTCGACCAGACCAATCCCGGAACCCCGGCCATCCCGATGTCGGGTGCGCTCCAGCAGCGCAGCGGTCCCGATGGTGCGTGGTACGAGGTCGCGGGTCAGCTGCCGTTGACGCTCCCGGGTCGGCCGACCCAGCCCCGCACCGACCGCGACGTGACGGCACGAGCATCGGGCAAGCTCCTGCCGGCCCACGGCGCGCTCATCACGGCGCTGACCTCTGCGGGTAATCCGCTCACGGCCTTCGACGCAGCGTGGTCGCGTGCCACGGTCGACTCGGCGGGCAGCGCGCCCGAGGTCGTGGCGGGCGATGTGGCATTCCCGGCCCGCTACGCGACCATCAGCACCTACTCGGACCCGTCGGGCGCTCAGCTCGGCACCAGTGGTCCCAACCAGCGGCAGCGCATCATCGTGACGCCCGGTCGCTTCGAGTCGGATGGTTCCCGTTCGAACTCCGGCACGGGCACGCAGGAACTGTTCTCCCGGATGGAGGGCAACGTGCTCTACTCGGCGAGCCCGGACTTCACCGAACCGTCGATCCTCGGGGTGGACGCCCGGGTGAACAGCGCGACCCGCGTCGCGACCTTCGACGTCGACGCGTCCGACGCGGCGGGGATCGCACAGATCGTGGTGCTGTTCCGCGACTCGGGCGGTTGGCACCGGGTCAACCTCACGGCGGGGACGGGCACCCGCTGGTCGGGGACCGGTACGGTCGCCGCGGCGACCACGACCACCCCGTACTACGTGCAGGTCGTGGACGCGAACGGCAACGTGGGAGTCGCCTCGAACAAGGGCGCGCTGTACGCCGCCGCGGTGCGCCCGACCATCTCGGTGAGCGACCTCACGATCGCCGAGCCGGCGAGCGGGTCGGCGAACGCCGGCTTCCAGGTGACGCTGAGTGCAGCGACCTCGGTACCGGTCACCGTGTCGTACCGCTCGGTCGACGCGACGGCCACGGCGCTGTCGGACTTCCTGCCGGTGTCGGGCACGCTGACGTTCGCACCGGGCGAGACCTTGAAGACCGTCTCGGTGCCGGTGCTCGCCGACACCGAACGCGAGTACACCGAGACCTTCGGGCTCGTGGTCGAATCGCCCACGAACGCCGACCTCACCAAGCCCCAGGGTACGGCCACCATCCCGGGCCTCACCCGGGTGAGCGTGAACGTCGGTGACAGCAGCGTCGGTGAGGGCGATTCGAAGAACGGTTCACTGCGGTTCCACGTGACCCTCACCGAACCACAGGCCACGAACGTGGTCGTCACCTACTCTACGCGCACCGTCACCGCGTCTACCGGCGTCGTGCCGGCGACCTCGGGCACCGACTTCAAGGCGGCCACGAACGCCACGGTCACGATCCCCGCAGGCGCGGTGACTGCGACGGTCGAGGTGAACGTCACTCCCGATACCGCGGCGGAGTCGGACGAGCAGATGCAGGTGGTGCTCACGAGGGCGACGGTCGTGCCGCTCGGGCGCACCGTGGGCACTGGCGTCATCCTCAACGACGATGGGATGTCGATGGCCCAGCCGCGGATCACCATCGCCGACGCTCGGGTGGTGGAGGGCAACGCGAAGACCCGCAACGTCGAGCTGCTCGTGCGGCTCTCGGGTCCGCAGCCGAAGTCGGTGTCGGTGAACTATGCGACCCGTACGGTGGTCGGTGGGGCGACCGAGGCCGCGAGGGCCGGGGGCACGGGCGACTACGTCAGGGCGACGGGCACGGTGAAGTTTGACGCGCAGTCGTACTGGAAGCTCATCTCGATCCCGCTCCAACCCGACGCGGCGAACGAGGGAGACGAGACGTTCCAGGTGGTGCTCTCGGGCAACGCCGGCATCCTGCGAGCCGTCGGCACGGTGACGATCCTCAACGACGACTGAGCGAGGGCGGCTCCTCGCCCGGCGACCTAGATTCCCCTCCATGGAGAACGAGCTCTCACTGCTCGGGGCGCTGGGCGAGGAGGACCGCCGCGCGGTGCTCCAGAACATGCACCGCCGTCGGTTCGCCAAGGGCGAGGTCATCTTCCACGAAGGTGATCCGGGCGACGTGCTCCACGTGGTCGACAAGGGGCACGTCGCGGTGCGGGCGGCGACCCCGCTCGGCGAGGAGGCGTTGCTGGCCGTGCTCGGACCGGGTGCGAGCTTCGGCGAGGGCGCGCTCGTGTCGGAGGAGCGCACCCGAACCGCGACCTGTCGGGCGCTCGACGCGGTGGAGACCCGATCGCTGCACCGCGACGACTTCCATCGGCTCGTGGCTGACCACCCGGGGGTGCGCGAGGTGCTCATCGCCATCCTGAGCGCGCAGGTGCGCCGCCTCACGGAGCACCTGCTCGAGGCGCTCTGGGTGCCGGTCGATCGTCGGGTGTGCCGACGGCTGCTCGCGCTCGGCACGGCCTTCGGTTGCGATGGCGGCGAGTGGGAGGTGCCGGTCACCCAGGATGACCTCGCGGCGATGGCCGGGACGACCCGGCCCACCGCGAACCGCACGCTGCAGGCGCTGGCCTCCGACGGGATCGTCGCCATGCGGCGCGGGCACATCGCGGTGCTCGACGCCGGGCTGCTCGAGCGCCGCGCGCGCTGAACCGGAACGCGGACCGGGTCGGGCTCGTGCGGGGCGACGGGGGCGACGGAGCCCGGCTCGCCGCGTTCGGCTCGAGGCTCGCCCACAGTTGGCCCGAGGACGGTCGGCGGTGGCAGGTGGTCGACGGAACCCTCGGGTTCTTCGACGTGTCCGGCTACACCCGGCTCACCGAACGGCTCGCGCGTCTTGGCGCCGAGGGGGCCGAGGCGATCACGGAGATCGCGGACGCGCTCTTCGTCGGCCTGATCTCGGCCGCGTTCGCCCAGGGCGGCGACGTCCTGCAGTTCAGCGGCGACGCAGTGCTCATCCACTTCACCGGGTCGGACCACCCCCGTCGCGCTGCCCTCGCAGCCCGGGCGATGCAGGCCTTCATCGGCCGGGAGGGATCGATCTCGACCGAGATCGGACGGGTGCGGCTGCGGATGTCGGTGGGCATGCACGCGGGCCCGGCGACCTTCGCCCGCCTCGGCGAGGGTCAGCAGGTGGTGCTGGCCCTCGGGGAGCACATCAGCCGGGCGCTCGCGGCCGAGAAGGAGGCCTCGGCCACTGAGGTGCTCGTCACCTCGGAGACTGCGGAACTCCTGCCGCCGGAGTGGGGTCGACCGACGCCCTCGGGAATGGTGCGTCTGCTGCGGGTGCCGTCGGAACCGCAGACCGCGCTCGACGCGACGGAGCTCCGGCCCACGGTGGCGGATGAGGTCGCGCGCGCCTTCGTCCCGCGCCCGGTGCGCGATCTGCTGGCCGCCGGCGCGATCCCGGGGGAGCACCGACAGCTCTCGCTCGCGTTCATCGGTGCGCGCGGTCTCGACCGTCGACTCGAGCAGGACGGGGCTGACGCGACCGTGGCCCGCCTCCAGCAGCTCGCGGTCGAGATCGAGCGGGCCCAGGCGGAGTACGACCTGCTGTGGGTCGGCGCCGATGCGCTCCCGGGTGCCGCGGACTTCGTCCTCGTCGCCGGGAGCCCGACCGCGCACGAGGACGACGAGGACCGCCTGCTCACCGCGTGCCGGGAGATCCTCGACGCGGGCATCGATCTCGACCTCGCGGTCGGCGTGAACCGTGGCCGCAACTTCACCGGTGACGTCGGTCACCCGTGGCGTCGCACCTACAGCATCAGTGGTGACGCGACGAACCTCGCCGCGCGGATCATGGCCCACGCCGAGCCGGGGCAACTCCTCGTGCACCTGCCGGTCCTCGATCGGGTGAGGGGGCGGGTCCGCGCCGAACCGGTGGCGCCGTTCCACGCGAAGGGCAAGGCCGCACCGGTGGAGACGGTCGACCTCGAGGGGATCCGTTCGACCCGCGAGGTGGCCGAGACGCTCACGACCCCGATGCTCGGTCGCGACGAGGCGCTCCGCATGGTCGGTGAGGGGATCGTGTCGGGGGGAACGGTGGAGGTCACCGGACCGGCCGGCGTCGGCAAGACCCGCCTCGTGGAGGAGGCGATCGCCGCGCTCGGTGCGCCCGTCGTGCGCGTGACGGCCGAACCGTTCGCCCGCGCCCGCCCGCTCGCGGCCGCCCGACGGCTCCTGCGTCGCAGCGTCGGCATCGACGATGACGCCGACCCGGTCGCAACGGACGCGAGCCTGCGCGCGGTCGTCACCGAGCACGCGCGGGGGCTCGAGCCGTGGCTGCCACTGCTCGCGGACGTGGTCGGAGCCCCGGTGGCGATGACACCCGAGGTCGAGGCGCTCGACGCGGAGTTCATCGCCGAACGGCGTGACGCCGTGGCCGCCGAGTTGCTGCGCGCCGTCCTCGCGCCGGGCACGGTGCTGTTCCTCGATGCGTACACCGGGTTCGACGAGGCGTCACGGGACCTCGTCGAGCACATCGCCACGAGCACCGGCGTCGGCATCGGGCCGGCGCTCGTCGTGGCCCACCGTGGCGACGAGGTGCTGGTCGACATCGATCGCACCTCGGTGACGCTCGGGCCGATCGACGACGCGGACGCGAGGCGGATCGCGATCGACCTCACCGACGACGCGCCGCTGCCCGAACCCGTGCTCGACCGCGTCGTGGCCCGCGCCGGCGGCAACCCGTTCTTCGTGCGCGAGTTGGCGCTGGCCGCGCAGGCGGGCGACACCTTGGCCGAGAGTGTGGAGCGCATCGTGGCGGCGCGGTTCGACGGGTTGCCGGTGCGGCCCCGCCTCGCCCTGCGCGACGCCGCGGTCATCGGTCGACGGCTGGATCTGGCCCTCCTCGCTGCGGTCACCGGCGACCACGGTCTCACCGATCCAGCGACCTGGATCGGTACCGAGGAGTTCGCGACGGTGCGCGACGGGGTGCTGGAGTTCCGCGAAGCGGCCCACCGGGAGATCGCCTACGAGGGACTCGCGATGTCGCGGCGCCGCACCCTGCACGCGGCCTACGCGCACCTGCTCGCGGCGTCCCCCGGAGCCGACGCGGCCCTGCTGGCCGAACACGCGGTGCTGGGCCGGGATTGGCTCCTCGCGTGGGAGTGGACCCAGCGTGCGCTCGAGGCCGCGCTGGCCCGTTCGGCGCCGAACGAGGCGTACGCCGCCGCGGTCGACGCCGTGACGGTCGGATCCCGTCTCGACCACCCGGACCTCGGGCGGCTGGGCGCGCTCGAGGAGCAGGCAGGTGATCTCGCCTACCGGATCGGGGCGCGTACGGAGGCGGGTCGGTGGTACGGCCGGCGGCAGCGATCGCTCGCGGCTGGATCGGTGGACCTCGGGCGGGTCATGCGCAAGCGCGGCGACGTGGCGGCCCGCGAGGGTGCGCTCACCCAGTCGTTGCGCTGGTACACCCGAGCCCTCGGGGCGCTCGCAGCCGCTCCGGCGTCGGCCGCACGCGAGTCGGAGGAGGTCGAGGTGGTGCTGGCCCGCGCGACCTCGCTCCACCACGAGGGCCGCAACCGCGAGAGCGAGGAGCAGGTCCTCACGGTGCTCGAGCGGGCCGAGGCGATCGGGGGCGACCGTGCCGCGCAGGCCCTGCTCCACCTCGCCACGCTGACCGCTCTCACGGTCCGACCCGACGGTGAACCGTACGCGACGCGCGCACGAACGACGATCGAAGCGCTCGGCGACGACTTCCGCCTCGGGTGCCTCGAGCTGAACCTCGGCGCCGCCACGGTCGACGCGAACCGCCCGGCGCCCGCGCTCGAGCGGTATGCGATCGCCCGCGCTGCGTTCGAACGGTGCGGGGATGCCGAGGCTGCTGCCCTCGCGATCCACAACACCGGCGAGTGCCTCGCCACGCTCGGGCGCGACGAGGAGGCGATCGGGTGCTTCGAGGAGGCGAGCCGGCGATTCCGGGCGTGCGGGCGGACCATGGGGGTGCACCTCGCATCGAGCGGCTTGGGGCGTGCCGCGGCCTGGCGCGGCGACACGGCGCGCGCGCTGGAGCTCCTCGGGGCGGCCCGGGATGGGTTCGCGTCGTTCGGCCAAGACGCATGGCGGCTCGACGCCGAGCTCCGGATCCTCGAGGCCGCGTACCTCGCCGGTCGTGAGGTGCCTGAGGCTGATCTCGATGCGGTGCTCGATGCGGTGGCGCGGCTCGACGACCCGGGGATCATGCCGGTATGGGGGCTGCGGCTGCGGGGTGCGCTCGCGGCGCGGCGCGGCGATTCGGACGGCGCGGTCGCGCGGCTCCGGGAGGCGGCGGACCTCGCGCGCCACGGTGGCCACGAGGTCGAGGAGGTCGCGGCACTCGTTGCGCTCCTCCTGCTCGACGGTGATCAGTCGCTGCGGGAACGTCGGGACGCGCTCGTTGCAGCGGTCGGCATCGAGCGGAGCCTCGCGCTCTGATTCCTCCGGCCGTGCGCCTCAGGCGGTCGGGCTATGGGTCGCGTCGGTGTCCGGAGGTTCGTCGGGTGTGCCCTCGGGGTCCTTCGCCCCGGCCAGGCCGTCGAGCGCGGCCTGCAGACCCTCGTAGTCGGGGTCCTCGTTGAGGATGGTCTCGAGGTCCTTGCGGGCCGAGGCGCGTCGACCCTGCTCGAGGGCACCCTGCGCGCGGGCGAAGAGTGCGAGGTGTCGGATCGTCGGTTCGCGCCGCTTCGAACGCAGCGCAGCCCGGAACGCCGCGCGGGCCGCGTCGTGGTAGCCCTGCTCGCGGAACGCGATGCCCCGGTACACGAGCAGGAGCGCGCTCGTGTCGTCGGTGTTCTCGACCCCGGTGGTGGCCTCGACGATGTCGGACCACCGTTCGAGGTGCAGCCAGAGCTCCACGAGGGAGAGCGTGGTCGTGGGATCCCGGGGGAGCGTGGCCACGTAGTCGGCTGCCTCCGGGACCCGGTCGAGGGCCTGCAGGGTCTCGACGTAGAGCAACGCGAGCGCGAGGTGCGAGATGGGCAGTTCAGCTGTCACCTGCTCGGTCACCGGGACCGCGATGCTGAGCCCGGGGACGTAACGCCGCAGGAACGGATCGCCCGACGGGTCGCCGCCCTGCAGTGCGGCGTACAACGCCTGGGCGCGCTGCGTGAGCCCGGGTACCGGGTCATCGCCGATCGGCGCGGTGATGGCGAGCAGGACATTGGCGGCGAGCGCGACGTTCGGGAACCCCGCAGCCGCGGCGGAGATCGCGACGGGATCCTGCGCGCACAGCCCTGCGTGCAGGCGCTTCTCACCCCGGTTCGCGAACAACCCGGGACGGCGGGTGGAGAGGGAGGTGGCGACGGCTTCGGCCGCCTCGCCGTGGATCATCGGCGGACCCTCGACCACCTGCGGGTCGGGCGGCGATGCGGGAGCGGCCGACCGTCGCCGTGCACGCCCTGAGCCGCCGCCCGTGCTCTCCTGGAAGTACATGCCGGTACCCGGGATGCCGACGCTGGAGGTACGGCGGCCGCGCGAGTTCACGGTGTAGTGGAACGGCCCCTTGCCGAAGGTCAGCCCCACGGACCGCTTGTTGAGCCGGAACCGCACGCCGGGTGCGATGCCGATCGATCGGTTCAGCCGGAAGGCCACCTGCCCACCCCTCCCCGGGTGCCGTGCACCCGGGGCCATCGTGGCGCACCGGAGCGACCGGCGCCGCATCCCGTGCGCGTGCGGGTGCCCGGCTGGGGTCGGTAGGTTCGGGGGATGCTCGATGTGACCGCGCCCGCCGATGAGGTGGGGATCACCACCCTCGCCGCCGCGGCCCGGGCTGCGACCCGCGGCCTCGGGGGAGACGGGGACGCCGCCGGGATGCTCGTGCGCCTCGTGGCCGAGGACGCGCGACGCCGGCTCAGCGGTGGCGAGGAGGCGGCCGAGATCCAGATGCACGTCGCCGAGGAGGGCACCGAGCTGTCCATCACGTTGCGCGATCGCGGGGCGCCGATCGCGGGCCCACCCTCGTCGGTGCTCGCCCTCCTCGACCTCGGTGTCGCGTCGCGCATCGACGGGCAGCACGACGCGCACGGCAACCGCACGGAGGTTCGCCTCGCGCTCCCGGAGCACCACGCGGTGGTCGAGCACGGCGAGGTCGAGGTGCTGACCGAGGAGGCGGCGCTCAGCGACGAGCACCACCTGCTCCGTCCGCTCACCGCGGTGGATGCCGATGGTCTCACCCAGGGCATCTACCGGACCTATGGGTGGACCTACCCGAATCCGGCCTTCTACTACCCGGAACGGATCGCCGCGGAGCTCGCGGCTGAGACCCGCATCGGCGAGGTCGCGGTGGCGGAGTCGGGCGACGTCGTGGCGCACTGGGGTGCGGTGTGGATCGGCCCGAGCATCGTGGAGACCGGCGGAACGTTCACCGACCCGCGCTTCCGACGGCGCGGTCTCGCCCAGCAGGTCGGCGATCGGCTCCTCGCGCGACTCCACGAGCTCGGGGTGGAGGGTCGTCTGCGCGAGCCGGTGCTCACGCACACCGCGACCCAGCACATCGCAGCGCAGGAGGGTGCGACCTTCGTCGGCATCCGCCTCCACGACCACCTGCCGTTCCAGCAGGTGGGCATCACCGATGGCCTCACGCACTCGCGTTCCTCGCTCTCGGTCGCCTACTCGGCGCTGCGCCCGCTCGCCCCGGCGACGGTGTGGGTCCCGGAGGATTACCGGCCGTTCCTCGAGCACATCCTGCGCGGCACCGACTGGAACCGGTCGCTCGGCGAGGGCACGCCCGAGGCGCGCTGGCCCGATCGCAGCCACTCCTCCTCCACCTACGACACCGACGAGCGGCTCGGTGACATCACGGTGGACTCCATCGGCGACGACCTCGTCGACGTGGTCGACGCGACGGTCGAGCAGATGCGGCATTCGGGGGCTGCGGTCGTGCGCGTGCACCTGCCCGCCAACGACCCGGCGCTCGCGGTCGTCGGCGCGGGCCTGCCGGACCTCGGCCTCGGGTTCAGCGTCTACGTGCCGGGCCTGCTGCCCACGGGCGACGCGATCACGGTCGAGTGGCTCGAGGATCCGGAGATCGATGTGTCGGAGTTCCACTTCGTGAACGACGACATCGAGACGCTCGCCCGCATGGTCATCGAGCAGGCGGGCGAGGTGGGCGGCCGCGCCTCCCGCCAGCGTCGACGCGCGGCCCGCCGCGCGCAGTCACGACTCATGGCTCAGGGTCCGTCGACGGCTCCGCCCGAACCCCTCTAGGCTCGCCGAGGCCGCGTCCGGGAGGGGACCATGACCGCGATCGACGAGCGTCCGACGCACCGGAGCATCTACCTCGAGGGCGCGTTCGCGCCGATCGACCGCGAGCTCGAGGCCCGCGACTGCGAGGTCATCGGCGAGGTGCCCCGCGACCTCGCCGGGATCTACGTGCGCAACGGCTCCAACCCCCGGTACGAGCCGAAGGGCCGGTACCACTGGTTCGACGGCGACGGGATGCTCCACGCCGTGCACTTCGAGGACGGTCGCGCGCACTACCGCAACCGGTGGGTGCGCACCGAGGCCTTCGCGATCGAGGACGCCGCGGGCGAGGCGGTCTGGAGCGGCATCAACGAACGCCCGGACTTCCGGCACCCGGGTGGGCCGTTCAAGGACACCGCGAACACCGACCTCGTGTTCCACGCGGGTCGACTGCTCGCGCTCTGGTGGCTCGGGGGGCCCTGCTACGACGTCGATGTGGCCACGCTCGACACGAACGGCCGCTTCGACTTCCACGGGTCGCTCGCCTCGTTGTCCGCGCACCCGAAGGTGGACCCGCGCACGGGCGAGATGATGGTGTTCGACTTCGGCATGGTCCCGCCGTACCTCACCTACGGCGTGGTCGGCGCGGACGGTCGGCTCAGCCACCACGCGGACATCGAGCTGGCCGGGCCGCGCCTGCTCCACGACATCGCGATCACCGAGCACCACACGATCCTCTGCGACTTCCCGCTCATGTGGGACCCGGAGCACCTGGCCCGGGGGCGCACGAAGGTGATGTTCGACCGTGAGCAGCCTGCGCGCTTCGGGATCATCCCGCGGCACGGCGACGGCGCGAGCGTGCGTTGGTTCGAGGCGGCGAGTTGCTACATGTACCACACGATCAACGCGTGGGAGTCGGGCGACGAGATCGTGCTCGTGGGGTGCCGCATCGAGGACCCGCTCGCCCGCGTCGACGACGAGGGCGTCGTGCCGCGCATCGACGTGCTCCGCCTCGAGCCGTACCTGCACGAGTGGCGATTCGACCTCGCGACCGGTGCGGTGCGCGAGCGCGTGCTCGACGACGTCATGACCGAGTTCCCGCGCATGGACAACCGCAACCTCGGTCTCCCCACGCGCTACTCGTACGCGCCCCGCATCGCCGAGGCTCCGGCGCTGCTCTTCGACGGCTTCGTGAAGTACGACACCGAGGCGGGCACCTCGGCCCACCACACCTACGGGCCCGGTCGGTTCGGCGGCGAGACGGTCTTCGCCCCCCGTGTCGGGGCGACCGGCGAGGACGACGGCTACGTGCTCACCTTCGTGGCCGATGCGGCGACCGGGGCGAGCGAGTGCGTGATCGTCGACGCCCGTGACCCGTCGGCCGCGCCGATCGGTCGGGTCGTCATCCCCCAGCGCGTACCGATCGGGTACCACTCGTGGTGGGTCGGCGCGGAGTCGCTGCGGTGACCGAGGTCCGGGTCCTCGGCGGCGCGCAGACCGACTTCGGGCGCAACTGGACCCGCGAGGGCATCGACCTCGCCACCGCGCTGCGGGAGGCGGTGCGCGACGCGCTCGACGACGCGCGCATCGACGCGTCGGAGATCGGGGTCGGCCACGTCGGCAACTTCGCGGGCGAGCTCTTCACCGGCCAGGGGCACCTCGGTGGGCTCCTCGTGGAGGCCGACCCGGCCTTCGACGGACTCCCGACCAGCCGCCACGAGGCCGCGTGCGCGTCGGGGAGCGTGGCGCTGCTCGCGGCGCTCGCCGACCTCGAGGCCGGTCGCTACGAGACCGCCATCGTCGTCGGGGTCGAGGTGATGCGCAACGTGCCGGGCGCAGTCGCCGCCGCGAACCTCGGTGCCGCCGCGTGGGTCCCGCAGGAGACCGACGGCGTGCCGATGGTCTGGCCGAAGGTGTTCGCCGAGCTCGGCGACGAGTACGACCGGCGCTACGGCCTCGACGATCGCCACCTCGCCATGCTCGGCCGCGCCTCGTTCGAGGCGGCCCGGCGCAACCCGAACGCCCAGACCCGCACGTGGCAGTTCACCGAGGAGTCCTTCGCACCCGACGACCACGCCAACCCGGTCGTCCTCGGTCGCCTGCGTCGCCATGACTGCTCGCAGATCTCCGACGGCGCGGTCGCGGTGGTGCTCGCGTCCGGCGAGTACGCGGCTCGATGGGCCGAGCGGCGCGGGGTGGACGTGGCCTCGGTGCCCCGCATCTCGGGGTGGGGGCACCGCACCGGCCGCATGACGCTCGCCGACAAGGTCGCGGCGTCGGCGGGCGAGGACTACGTGCTGCCCCACGTACGGGCCACGGTGACCGACGCGTTCGTGCGCGCCGGGATCCCCGGCGTCGGTGCGGTCGACGCGTTCGAGGTGCACGACTGCTTCACCACCACCCACTACATGGCCATCGACCACCTCGGCATCACCGCGCCGGGCGCGTCGTGGCAGGCGATCGAGGACGGCGCGACGCTCATCGACGGTCCGCACCCGGTGAACCCGAGCGGCGGGCTCGTCGGGGTGGGGCACCCCGTGGGCGCCACCGGGGTCCGCATGCTCCTCGACGGGGTGCGGCAGGTCACCGGCCGGGCCGGCGACTACCAGGTCGAGGGCGCGCGCCGGGCTGGGACCCTCAACATCGGCGGAAGCGCGACGACCGCGGTGTCGCTCATCGTCGAGCGCGACACGTGACCGTCCTGCACGCAGGTGCACCCCTGCTCGCCGACGCCCCGCCGGTGGGTCGGGCCAGCGGCCTCGTGGTCGACCCGACCCGCGGCGACCGGATGCTGCCGGTCGAGTCCTGGTACCCGATCGATCCCGCGCGTGCCACCACCCCGACGGTCTACGGCCTGCTGCCGGGCACGGGCTTCACGAGCGCGGGGGCCTTCGAGGCACCGCCGGCCGACGGCCGCTGGCCGCTCGTGCTCTTCTCGCACGGTCGCACCGGCACCCGCATTGCGTACACCCTGCTCTGCGAGGCGATCGCGTCGACCGGTTGCGTCGTGGTCTCGGCCGACCACCCGGGCGACACCCTCATCGACTTCGCGCTCGAGATCGCGGTGGACGACGCGACGAACGAACGCCAACGGGTCGACGATCTGCGCCTCGTCCTCGACGCGGCGCTCGGTGCGGTGGACGGCATCCCGGCCGAGGTGCGCGCGGCCATCGACCCGACCCGGGTGGCCGCGGCGGGGCACTCGTACGGCGGCTACACCGCGCTCGGGCTCGCCGCGGGCGCGCACGGTGCGCCGGACGCCCGGGTGCGCGCGGTGGTCGGGTTGCAGGCGTACACCCGCGCGCTCACCGATGCGGACCTCGGGCGCGTCGTCGTGCCGACCCTGCTCTCGGTCGCGGCCCGCGACACGACCACACCCCCCGAGGTCGACGCGGATCGGCCGTGGGCGGGCATCGCCGCGTCGGACACGCGACGGGTCGACGTGGCCGACGCCGCGCACCAGGCCTGCAGCGACGTCGGGCTCTACGCGGAGTTGGCGCCGCAGGTGCCCGACCTCCCGCAGAACCTGCGCGACTACCTCGAGGACACCGCGGCCGACACCCGGGCCGCGGGCATGCGGGGCTGGCGGGACGCGGTGACCCTGCAGGCCCGCATCGTCACCGGCTTCCTCGACGAGGTGCTCGGGATCGATCCGGTCCGGGGGGCGGCGACGCTCGACGCAGTGGCCGCCGATCCGCAGGTGAACCTGCGGCGACGGGATACCTAGACCAGACCGAGCTCGGCGGCGAGGTGCGTGCGCCGCACCTTGCCCATCGTGGTGATCGGGATCGCGTCGAGGCGCACGTACCGCTTCGGCCGCTTGTGCGGGGCGAGCCGCTCACGCGCCCACGCGTCGAGGTCGGCCTCGGTGATGGGCCCGACCACGGCGGCGCAGACCATGTCGCCCCAGCGTTCGTCGGGCAGCGGAAAGACGGCGAGGTCGTCCACGCCGGGCGCGGCCAGGAGCACCCGCTCCACCTCGAGCGGGTACACGTTGACCCCGCCCGTGATGATGAGGTCGTCGCGGCGACCGTCGAGGAACAGGTAGCCGTCGTCGTCGAGCGTGCCGACGTCGAAGACGCTGAACGCGTCGTCGCGCCAGGCGAGCGCGGTCTTCTCGGGGGCCCGCCAGTACTCGAAGCGCGCGTGGCTCGGGACCCGGCACCAGATCGTGCCGTCGGGATCGGTGGCGAGGGTGCGACCGCTGCGGGCCCTACCGACGGTGCCCGGCCGGGCCGTCCACTCATCGGGGGCACAGACGGTGAACTGTCCCTCGGTCGACCCGTAGAACTCCCAGAGCACGCCGTCCGGGAAGGCGTCGAGCGCGCGCCGCTTCAGCACCTCGGGGCAGGCCGACCCGGCGTGGGCGACCCGCCGGAACGATTCGAGGGGCAGGCGGTCCCCGGTCGCCTCCGCGTGGGCGAGCAGCCGCTGGAGGTGGGCGGGCACGAGGAACGCGTTCGTCGGACGGTGCACGACGAACGCGTCGACGAGCGTGGCGGCGTCGAACGGACCGGGCAGCACGACCGAACCGCCCGCGAGCAGCACGCCGCCGGCGAACCGCATGGGCGCCGAGTGGTGCAGCGGGGAGACGACGATGTGGCGGTCGGCCGCTTCGAACCCCCAAGCCGCCCGCTCCTCGAGCACGAGCGCCTCGGCCTCCGTGTCCGTCAGGAGCCCGGTCCACACGCCCTTGGGGGTGCCGGTGGTGCCCGAGGTGTAGAGCATCGGTCGGGTGCGCGGGTACGGCGCGAGCTCGGCCGGGTGGTCTGCGTCGCGAGCGGCCCGGACGAAGCCGATGACCTCGTCGTCGCGCAGCACGGCCGCGGGTTCGGCGTCGGTCAGGAGTGCGTCGAGCTCGGTGGTGGTGAGGCCGGGGTGCAGCAGTACGGGCACGATGCCGCGACGCAGTGCGCCGAGGGCGACGGCGAGGTACTCGGGCGATGATCCGGCGACGAGGGCGATGCGGTCCCCCTCGGCGAGGCCCGCGGCGGCGAGCGCGCCCGCGACGAGCGCTTGGTCCCGTTCCGACTCCGCTGCGGTGATGACGACGGCCACGAGCCCCCTCCTCCGGGCAAGCCTGCCCGAACGGTGCTGAGTCGCGCACCATCGGCGCGTGGCCGTGGGCGATACTCGGGGGATGGAACTCACGATGGTGGTGGAGATCCCGCGGGGCTCCCGGAACAAGTACGAGATGGACCACGAGACGGGCGAGGTGTTCCTCGACCGCACGCTCTTCACCGCGACCCAGTACCCGGCGGATTACGGCTTCTTCCCGGGCACGCTCGGCGAGGACGGCGACCCGCTCGATGCGCTCGTGCTGCTCGACGAGCCGACCTTCCCCGGATGCCGCGTGCGCGTGCGTCCGGTCGGGGTCTTATGGATGCGCGACGAGGCGGGGCCCGACGCGAAGGTGCTCTGCGTGCCGGCCCGCGACCCGCGGGCTGAGCGCATCGCCGACGTGGGCGATGTGGAGCCGCTGCTCCGCGCGGAGATCGCGCACTTCTTCACCGTCTACAAGGACGTCGAGCCGGGGAAGTCGGTCGAGGTGGGCGGCTGGGAGGGCCGGGCCGTCGCCGAACGGGCCATCGAGGAGGCACGGCTCCGCCACGTTGCATGACGCACGTCGTGCCGACGGGG
Organism: Actinomycetes bacterium; assembly: GCA_046075855.1. GTDB lineage: Bacteria > Actinomycetota > Acidimicrobiia > IMCC26256 > IMCC26256 > IMCC26256. Next base: position 32,473 of record JBJTQX010000129.1, on the reverse strand, counting down.
CTCCGCTAGCGTTGGGGGTCCCGAACCGCCGGCCCGGGAGGTCCACCATGCCGAACGACACCTCGCTGCCGACCGACGCCGACGCGCTGCGGGCGGAGGTCCTGCGGCTGCGCGAGATCGTCGGGCCCGACGAGGCCACCTACCAGCAACTGCGGGTCGAGCTGTGGGCGGCCCGTGACGCGGCCTTCGGCGCCGAGATGGCGGCCGGTGAACTCCGCGGCCAGGTGAAGGTGCTCGAGGGGCAGCTCGTGCGTGCGCACCGCAACAGCAAGTGGCTCAAGGCCCGGCTGAAGGCGCCGCTGCGGCGGATCAAGGGCATCCTGCGCGGGGTCTGAGCGGGCGGTGCCGCGGTACTCCATCATCACGCCGGTCTACGACCCGCCGGAGGATGTGCTCCGGGCCTGCCTCGACTCGGTGGCGCGCCAGGAGTTCACCGACTGGGAGCACTGCCTCGTCGACGATGCGTCGACCCAGCCGCACGTGGCCCGGGTGCTCGAGGAGTACGCGGCCCGCGACCGGCGGTTCCTGGTGCGCCGGCGACCGGCGAACGGCGGGATCATCGCGGCATCCCAGGACGCGCTCGCCATGGCCACCGGCGAGTTCGTGGCCCTGCTCGACCACGACGACCTCCTCACCCGCGATGCGCTCGCGTCGATCGAGGCGGTGGCGAGCACGGACCCCGACCTCGACTACTGCTACTCCGACGAGGACTACCTCTCGCCCGAGGGCGAGTTCATCAACCCGTTCTACAAGCCGGACTGGTCACCCGAACGCTTCCGGTCGCAGATGTACACCGGGCACCTCTCCGTCGCGCGGCGCAGCCTCGTGGAGGCGGTCGGCGGGTTCCGGCCGGGCTTCGAGGGATCCCAGGACTACGACCTCGTCCTGCGGGTGACCGAGCGGGCCCGCTCGGTGCGTCACGTGGCGAAGGTGCTCTACACTGGCGGATCCTGCCCGCGTCGGTGGCGAACAACGCCGCGGCCAAGCCCTACGCGTACGAGGCCGGTCGACGCGCGGTGCAGGACCACTGCGACCGTACGGGGCGGCGCGCCACGGTGACCGACGGGGTCGTGCCCGGCGTCTACCGGGTGCGGCGTGACGTCGAGGGTGAGCCGCTCGTGAGCGTCGTGATCCCGACGCGGGGATCCCGTTCCCGGGTCTGGGGCGTGGACCGCTGCTTCGTGGTCGAGGCGGTGCGGTCGCTCGTGGAGCGCGCGCGGTACCAGCACCTCGAGATCATCTGTGTGGTCGACCTCCCCACGCCACCCGAGGTGATCGCCCAGCTCGAGGCGATCGCGGGGGATCGGCTCAAGCTGGTCTGGTACGACCGCCCGTTCAACTTCTCCGAGAAGATCAACCTCGGCGCCGCGCACGCGACGGGCGAGCTCATGCTCATCCTCAACGACGACGTGGAGGTCGAGTCGCCCGACTTCATCGAGACGATGGTCGGCCTGCTCGCCGAGGACGACGTGGCGATGGTCGGGGCCAAGCTGCTGTTCGCGGACGGCCGCCTCCAGCACGCGGGTCACGTGTACAACGGCGACCCGTACCACGCGTACTTCGGGTACCCGGCCGACCACCTGGGTGCCTGCTCGGTCCTGGCCTGCCAGCGCGAGACCTCGGGGGTCACCGCGGCCTGCGCGCTCGTGAAGATGTCGGTCTGGGACGAGGTGGGCGGCATGACCCCGCAGCTGGCCGGCAACTTCAACGACGTGGACTTCTCGCTGAAGATCCGGGCCCGGGGGTACCGGATCCTCTGGACCCCCTACGCGGTGCTCTACCACTTCGAGTCGATGACCCGCGAGCCCACCGTGCAGGACGAGGAACTCCGGGTGATCCGGGAGCGCTGGGCCACCGCGCTGCGCAACGACCCGTACTACAACCCGAACCTCGAGCCGCTGCGCGACGACTGGATGGAGCGGCCCCGCCGCTGACCGCGCGTACCATCGGCCCCGTGAAGCAGGAGCTGCTCATCGCCGGGGCCGGGATCGCGCTCATCGCGCTCATCCTGGGCATCGCCCGGCGCCGGCTGCTCACCGTGCGCTACACGGTCGGCTGGGTGCTCCTCGCCGTGGTGATCATCCTCATGGCGCTGCTCACCCCGCTCGTCGAGCCGATCACCGACTGGTTCGGCATGACCCCGACGGGCCTGCTCCTCCTCATCGCGTCGGGCACGCTGCTGCTCATCTGCATCCAGCTCTCGATCACCGCCTCGGGGCTCACCGCGCAGCAGCGCGACCTGACCGAGGCGATCGCGCTCCTACGCGAACGGGTGGATGAGCTCGAGGGCGGGGGGCCCTCGGGGTCCGACGCATGAGCCGCGACGTGCTCGTCGTCGTGCCGGCCTTCAACGAGGCGGGCGCGGTGGGCGACGTGGTGCGGGATCTCCGAGCGGCCGGACTCGACTGCGTGGTGGTGGACGACGGGTCCCGTGACGAGACCGCGGCCGTCGCCCGGGCCGCGTGCGCCCGGGTGCTGCAACTGCCGGTGAACCTCGGCGTCGGCGGGGCGTTGCGCTGCGGGTTCCGGTTCGCGGTGGACCGCGGGTACCGCCGGGTCGTGCAGTGCGACGCGGACGGGCAGCACCCGCCGAGCGAGGTCCGTGCGCTGCTCGAGGTGCAGGCGCGCGAGCAGGCCCACCTCGTCGTGGGCAGTCGCTTCGTCGAGGGGTCGCCGGACTACGAGGTCGGCGCGGCCCGTCGACGCATCATGCGGGTCCTGTCGGCCATCATCCGACGGTCGACCGGAGTGGTCCTCCACGACTCAACCTCCGGGTTCCGCTGCATCGCCGAGCCCCTGCTCTCGGAGTTCGCGGCCTCCTACCCGGTGCACTACCTCGGTGACACCTTCGAGGCGGCGCTCGTGGCCGCGCGCGCCGGCTACCGGATCGTCGAGACGCCGATCCACATCCGACCCCGGCAGGCCGGTGAGGCGTCGGCCCGCCCGCTCGCCGCGGCGCGCTTCATCCTGCGCGCGGTGATCGCCGCGATCGCCGGACTCGAGTTCCGGATCCGCCCCTACGCGCGCGCGCCTCAGCCCTGACGGGTGCGGGCCAGCGCGTCGCGCTTGGCCCGCGCGGCTGCGGCGCGACCGTGCAGCAGGTCGCCGAGGATGCGGTAGCCGAGGTGGAGGCGGATGATGCGCTTGCGACGCGCGGTGGCCGCGGCCCGGTACCAGCCGAGCGCTTCGGCTCGATCCGCCAGCTCGTCGTAGATCGCAATCTCCTCGTCGAAGCGGTCGGTACTCGCCGTGAGCTTCGCGGTCTCGGACTCACCGTGGCGGCGGTAGTCGTAGACCGCGTCGGGGATGCCCACGATCCGACCGCCGGACAGCAGCGTGTCGGCGAGGAACGCGAGGTCGGTCACCTGGCGCCAACGGACCGAGAAGGGTGCGGCGGCGAGCGCACCCACCCGGTAGCAGAGGGTGGGGCAGAAGATGAACTGCCCGCGCAGCAGGCGTTCGAGCCCGGCCTCCCCCGCGACCTCCACGTCGGCAGAGGTCCGCGGTTCGATGACTCGCTTCACCCGGTCCGGGAATGAGAACGACGGCTCGTCGTCGACCCCCACGACCCGGGCCCGCGTGTAGACCGCGGTCGCGTCGGGGTGCCGCGCGTGCGCGCGCACCACCGCGTCGGCGTACCCGGGCTGCAGGAGGTCGTCGGAGTGCAGCAGGGTGACGAGCGGAGCGTCGGCGAAGGTGAGCGCGTGGTTCCAGTTGCCGGCGAGGCCGAGGTTGCGATCGTTGCGCACGTAGCGCAGCCGCGGATCCGCGTGCCCCGCCACGAGCGCGGCGGCGGCCTCGGGTTCCGGACCGTGGTCGTCGACGACGGTGCAGGTCCAGTCGTCGCGGGCCTGGGCGACGACGCTGGCCACCGCGCGCTCGAGGTAGTGGATCCCGCGGTGGTAGGGGATGGCGAAGGTGATCGCCGGGGTGCTCACCGTCCGGGATCGCGCTCGCCGACCACGACGAACTCGTTGTAGGGGAACACCCGGCCCACGGGCCGCGGGAACGGGAAGGACTGCTGCTCCACCACCCGCCACCCCTGCTCGGCGAGCAGCGCCGCGGTGACCACCGGATCGACGTACCGCACGTGGGTCGCGTCGCTGCGGAACCCGGCCTGCTGCGGGGTGATGACGATGGCGCGCCCGCCCTCGCGCACGTAGGGGAGGTAGGTGGCGAGGAGGTCCCGGGCGGTCACGGCGTCGAGGTGCTCGAGCACGTGGGCGACGAGGAGCGAGTCGAAGCCGCCGAGGCGGGCCTCGGCGGCTCCGAGGAACTCATCGGGCGTGTAGGCGGTGAGCCCGCGGCGCCGGGCCTCGGCCACGCTGGCGGGGTTGTGGTCGACCCCGACCCCGTGGCCGTCGAGGTGCGCGAGGTTGCGCCCGATGCCGCAGCCCACGTCGAGGGTGAGTCCCGGATGGAGGCGGCGCAGGTTCCAGCGGTACGGAGCCTGCACGTCGAGGCGCTGCTTCCAGCCGCGACCTTCGAGGTCACGCAGACGATCGGTGTAGGCGGGGTCGGCGGTCGTGGGGGTGGGCTCGGACTCCATGCGGCCGACAGCATCCCACCCGGTGCTCCGCCGTGCGGGGCACCGGCACGGTGGCGGTCAGCGGGGCCGGACTCCCCACTGGAAGGTCGAGCGCCAGGCCGAGGAGATCTTCACGACGTCGCCGGTCTGCGGGGCGTGGACCATCATCCCGCCGCCGATGTAGATGCCGACGTGGTGGAGGTCCGCGTAGAAGAACACGAGGTCGCCGGGCTCGAGGTCGCCGTAGGCCACCTTCGAGAACATCATCGCCTGCGATGCCGCGTAGTGGGGCAGGCGGGTGCCCTGCGATCCCCAGGCCGCCATGGTGAGGCCGGAGCAGTCGAACGAGTCGGGCCCGGAGGTCGCGAACACGTACGGCTTGCCGATCTGGGCCCGGGCCCAGGCCACGACCGCGGCCGCCTTCGGCGAGACCGCCGGCGGCGGACCGAACGGGCTCCCGGTCAGGGCCGGGCTCACCGTCGTGGTGGTGGGCGAGGTGCCGCTCGTCCCGCTCGTGCCGGTGCTGGCGATGGTGCGCGGGCGGGTCGTCGTGGTCGGGGCGGGGAGCCCGGCCCGACGGGCGGCCTCCGCCGCGGCGCGCTGGGCGGCGGCGATGCGGGCCGCTTCCGCGGCGCGAGCCGCTTCGGCCCGAGCCGCCTCGAGCCGCTGCTGCTCGATGAGGCGCTTCGTCTCGGCGTCGATCTGGGCGAGCTGGCTGCGCAGTGCCCGGTCAGCGGCCGACGCAGCCCGGTAGGCGGAGTTGGCGGCGTCGGCCTGCTGCGCGGCTTGGGCGCGGGCGGTCTCGGCGGCCGTCCGCTGGGCGGCGAGGCGGGCCTCCGAGCGCTTGACCTCGGCGATGAGCGCCTGGTCGCGGGCGGCGGTGACATCCCCGTACTGGGCGATGCGGGCGGTGCGCACCATGTTCGACGGGTCGACCTGGGCGAACGGGGTCTTCGAGCCGGCACCCCGGTAGAGGGAGGCGGCGCGGCGGGCGAGGGTGGCCCGGAGCGCGTTGCGCTTGCGCACCGCGGCGTCGACCCCGGCCTGCGCGCTGGCGACCTGGGCCTGGGCGGTCTCGAGGGCCACCCGGGCGCCGTTGTACCGCTCGGCGAGGACCCCGATCTGCATGGACTGCTGGTCAATCTGGGTCCGCAGCGCCGCGGCCTGCGCCTGCTTCGCGGCGATCGGGTTCAGGGCGCCGGCGGGGGTCGCCGCGGCGACCGTGGCGAGGAACGCCACGGCGGCGCTGGCCGCGAGGCCGAGGCGTCGTGTGCCCTGCTGGCCGTTCGTGCGCTCCATGGTCCCGATGGCTCCCGTGGTCTCGGCCCGACCGGTCCGTCCGGTGGGGCGTGGGATCCCGTGATCGGCCCTCCAAGCGGCGACCTTGACCCCCTTTCCACAACGCAGAGACAACTCTGAGGAACCGGGCCGGGAAATCCACCCGTTCCGGGGGGTCCCGTGGTAGCCGAGGCGGCCCGGAGGGGCCCGGGGCGGGCCGGTACGGCGGGCACACGGGCCGGGGACGGGCCGACCCTACGATCCCCGCCCGTGGGGCCGGAACCGCTCACCGCGCTCGTGGAGCGCATCGCCTCGGTGCAGTCCGAGCACTCCCCGGTCGTCGTCGGGCTCGGTGGGTCGGTGGCCTCCGGCAAGTCGACCTTCGCCGAGGAGCTCGCCTCGGCACTCCTGCCGCGCGCGGTCGAGGTGGTGAGCACCGATGGGTTCCTGTTCCCGAACGCGGTGCTGCTCGAGCGAGACCTCGTGCTCCGCAAGGGCTTCCCCGAGACCTACGACGAGGCGGCGATCCTCGCCTTCCTCGCGCGGGTGCGCGCCGGCGACGCGCGCCTCTCGGTGCCCGTGTACTCGCACGAGGCCTACGACGTGCTCGGAGTGCCGCGGGAGTTCAGTCGCCCGGACGTGTGCATCGTCGAGGGCGTCAACGCCCTCCGGTTCGCCGACGCCCTCGACGTCGCGCTGTACCTGCACGCCGACGAGGAGTTCCTCATCGCGTGGTACTCCGAACGGTTCGTGCGGGAGTGCGCACTCGCACGCGAGGACGCGGGGTCCTTCTACCGCGGGTGGTCGCACCTCTCCGAGCCGGAGCAGCGTGCGCTCGCCGTGCAGTTCTGGTCGGAGATCAACCACCCGAACCTCGTCGACCACATCGAGCCGACCGCGGCGCGGGCCGACGCCGTGGTCGTGAAGCGCGCGGACCACACCCTCGACCGGGTCGAGTGGCGCGGGTGATCCGCCTCGAGCACGCCGGCACCGCAGCCGCGATCGACGAGGGACGCGGGATGCTCCTGACCTCGTGGACCCGGCGCGGTGAGGAGCTGCTCGCGCCAGCGCGACCTCGCATCGAGTCGGTGCCCCGCGTCGACACGCTGCGGGGCATGGCGCTGCTCGCCCCGTGGGCGAACCGACTGCCGGGCGATCGCTACGACGCGTACGGCCGCTCCGTCGACCTCGCCGGTCTGCCGATCGAGCGCGACGAAGTGGGCCTGCCGCTCCACGGCACGATCACCGGACGCGGGGCGTGGCGGGTGCTCGAGGAACGCCCCGATCGTCTCGTCGCGGCGCTCGACCTCGACGCGGACGCGGTGACGGCGGAGGCGTTCCCGTTCGCCGCACGGCTCGAGGTGGCGTGGCGGGTCGATGCCGAGGGCATCGCGGTCACCACCACGCTCGTCGCGACGGGCGACCATGCGGTACCGGCCTGCTTCGGGTGGCACCCGTACCTCGCCCTGCCCGCGTCCTCCCGCTCGGAGGTCGCCGTGCGACTCCCCGATGCCGACTCCGTGCCGCTCGGTCCAACCACGGTCGACGAGTACCGCACGGTGGTTGCCGACCGCACCGCCGCGGTGGTCGGTGCAGATCGGACGGTATCGCTCTCCCTGGGAGCCGGGTACGCCGGGTTGCAGGTGTGGATGCCGGCGGGCGAGGCGTTCGTGTGCCTCGAGCCGATGGTCGCACCGGTCGGTGCGCTCGCCCACGGCGATCACCCGTGGGCGCGTCCCGAGGGTCCGTACGCGGCGTCCTTCAGGCTCGACGCGCGCGGTAGCGACTGATCGTCGCCGCGGTCGCAGGGTCGTGGTCCCCGGTCGTGCTCGCGCGGATCTCGTCGAGGATCCTGGTGGCCAGCACCTTGCCCAACTCGACCCCCCACTGGTCGAACGAGTCGATGCCCCAGATGCGGCCGGCTACGGCCACCCGGTGCTCGTGGAGCGCCACGAGCGCGCCGAGGCCTTCAGGGGTGAGCGCGTCGAGCATGAGGATGGTCGAGGGCCGGTCGCCCGGGAACACCCGGTGGGGGACGAGCGCGGCGTCCACCCCGGCGTCGGCCAGCTCGGCGGCGAAGCGGCCGCGGGCTAGCGCCTCGGCCTGGGCGATCGCGTTCGCGACGAGCACGTCCTGGTGGTCGCCGACCGGGTCGTGGGCTCGGGCCACCACGATGAAGTCGACGGGCGCGACGACCGTGCCCTGGTGGAGGAGCTGGAGGAACGCGTGCTGCGCGTCGGTTCCGGGCGCGCCCCAGACGATGGGGGAGGTGGCGACGGTGACCGGTGTGCCGTCCTCGTCGACCGCCTTGCCGTTCGACTCCATCTCGAGCTGCTGGAGGAACGCGGGGAACCGCGCGAGGTCGCTTGCGTAGGGCAGCACGGCCCGGGTGCCGTACTCCTCGAGGTCGGTGTTCCAGATGTCGACGAGCGCGAGCAGCACGGGCAGGTTGGCTGCGAGCGGCGCTCCCACCGCGTGCTCGTCCATGGCCCGCATCCCGGCGAGGAACTCGTCGAAGCGCGGCGGTCCGATGGCCAGCAGCACCGGGAGTCCGATGGCGGAGGAGACGGAGAAGCGCCCGCCGACCCAATCCCAGAAGCCGAAGGTCCGCTCCGGCGCGATGCCGAAGGCTGCGACCTCGTCGAGCGCGGTCGACACGGCGACGAAGTGCTGACCCACCGCGGCTTCGCCGAGTGCGTCGACCACCCAGGCGCGCACCGCACGCGCGTTGGCCATGGTCTCGGCGGTCGTGAAGGTCTTCGACGCGATGATGCAGAGGGTCTCGGCTGGATCGAGGCCGCTGAGCGCGCGGCGCAGGTCGGCCCCGTCGACGTTGGAGATGTAGCGGACGGTGAGCGCCGGATCGACGTACGGCCGCAGCGCGGTGGTCACCATCTCGGGGCCGAGGTGGGAGCCGCCGATCCCGATGTGGACGACGGTGCGGATCCGCGCGCCGGTGGCGCCGCGGTGGGAGCCGTCCCGTACCTGCTCGGCGAAGGCGCGCATCGCGTCGAGCACCGCGTGCACCGCGGGCGCCACGTCGGTGCCGTCGACCTCGATCCGGGCGCCGCGCGGTGCGCGCAGTGCGGTGTGGAGCGCGGGGCGACCCTCCGAGCGGTTCACCGCGGCGCCGCCCTGCAGGGCACGCAGGTGCTCGGCGACGCCGCGCTGCTCGGCGAGGGCCAGGAGCAGCCGGAGCGACTCGGCGGTGAGGCGCTGCCGTGAGAGGTCCACGTGGATACCTGCCGCCTCGACGCTCAGCGCCTCAACCCGGCCCGGGTCGGTGAGCAGATCACGCAGGTGGGTGGACGCGAGCGTCGCGTGGTGCTCGACGAGTGCGGTCCAAGCGGGTGTACCGATGAGGGTCACGCGGGTGCCTCGTCGATCGGCGTGCGCCCGGCGAACCCCGCTTCGGGCCAGTGCCACCAGCCGATGCGAGGCTCACCGAGCAGCCAGCACAGGTGGTACTCGCGCCCCTCGGAGGTGCGGGCCGGGAAGTCGATGAGCCCGCGGTACGGATCTCGCAGCACGATGCCCTCGGCCGCCAGCCCGGCGAGCGCCTCGCGCAGCTGCGCCTCGGCCACCGGATCGATGGGAGCCGGGCGCTCGGCACCGCCCATCGTCGGACCGTGGCCGTTGGGGGTGACGCCTGGCAGTGCGCCGACGAGGCGTGCCGCGTCCGCGAGCTCGCGCACCCGTCGCAGCACCGCGCCGACCCGGTCCAGCGCGGCCTCGGCGGTCTCGAGCGTCCAGTCCACGGGGGCGACGATACCGGCGGGCGGGTCGCCGGGTGCCGTCTACGCTCTGACGCCGTGGACCGCGTCGCGTACCTCGGACCCGAGGGCACCTTCACCGAGGAGGCGCTCCGGACCCAGCCGGATCTCGTCGCGGCACGGTCCGTTCCGGCACGATCCGTCCCCGAGGTGGTCCGTGCGGTGGAGCGCGGCGAGGCCGACCTCGGGCTCGTGCCGATCGAGAACGCGATCGAGGGCGCGGTGGCGCTCACCCTCGACGCCCTCGCGTTCGAGAGCGAACTGCTCATCCAGCGCGAGATCGACCTGCCGATCTCCCTCGACCTCGGTGCCCGCGAGGGCACGACGCTGGCCGACGTGCGCACCGTCATCACGATGCCGATGGCGGTGGGGCAGTGCCGGACCTGGCTGGCTCGGCGCCTCCCGGACGTGGAGATCCGGGCGGCCAACTCCACCGCCGAGGCGGCTCGGGAGGTGTCGCGGTCCAAGCGGGCGGGGCTGGCTGCGATCGCGAACCGGGCCGCGGTGCGCCGCTACGGCCTGCGCAGCCTCGCCACCCGCATCGAGGACCACGATCACAACCAGACCCGGTTCGTGCTGCTCGGTCACGGCATCCCCGCCCCGACCGGTCACGATCGCACGAGCATCGTCTGCTTCCAACGCTCGGATCGTCCCGGGTCGCTGCTCGCCATCCTCCAGGAGTTCGCGGCGCGCACCATCAACCTCACGAAGGTGGAGTCGCGCCCGACCAAGCACAGTCTCGGCGACTACTGCTTCTTCATCGACTTCGTGGGCCACGTCGGTGAACCGATCGTGGCCGACTGCCTCCGCACCATTGCGGCCTCAGCCGCACAGGTGAAGTTCCTCGGCTCGTACCCGGTGGCGGGCGAGGCCGCGAGCCAGCGCCGGCGGAGCGCCGGTCGCGCCTGGCGCGATGCCGAGGCGTGGATGGCCGGGCTCCACGACCAGATCCGCACGCCGGGCGGTGGCGTGTGATCGACGTGAAGCGCCTGCGCGACGAACCGGACTACCGGCTCGGTATCGAGCGCAAGCGGGTGCGACCCGGGATCATCGACGAGACGCTGGCGGCGGAGGACCGACGCCGCGCCCTGCTCGCAGAGGTCGAGCGTCTGCGGGCCGAGCAGAACGCGGCCTCCAAGGCCATCGGTCGCGCCGCGCCCGAGGAGCGCCCGGCGCGCATCGCCGCGGCGGCCGAGCTCAAGGAACGGCTCGGTGCGCTCGAGCCCGACCTCGCGGCGGCCGAGGACGCGGTGCGCGCGCTGGCCCTCCAGATCCCGAACCCCGCCTCGGCCGAGACCCCCGACGGTGGCGAGGACGACGGCACGGTGCTGCGCACCGTCGGCGGTCAGCCGGCCCCGCCGGCCCTCGACCACGCGGCACTCGGCGAGGCGCTCGGCTTCGTCGACAGCGAGCGCGGCGCGCAGGCCAGCGGTTCACGGTTCGCCTACGTGATGAACGAGGCGGTGCTGCTCGAGCTGGCGCTCGTGCAATGGGTGATGGCGGAGCTGGTGCGCGAGGGCTTCACCCCGGTGGTACCGCCGGTGCTCGTGCGTGAGCAGACGATGGAGGAGGCCGGGTTCTTCCCGACCGACCGCGCCCAGGTCTACGAGCTGCCCGAGGACGAGCTCTTCCTCGTCGGCACGAGCGAGGTGCCGCTCTCCGCGCTCCACCGCGGCGACCTCTTCGATCCCGACGCGCTGCCCCGGCGCTACGGCGGCTTCTCCTCCTGCTTCCGACGGGAGGCTGGCACCTACGGCAAGGACACCCGCGGCATCTTCCGGGTGCACCAGTTCGACAAGGTCGAGATGTTCGTCTGGGCGCACCCGGACCGTTCGGCCGAGGAGCACGAGCGGATCCTCGCGGTCGAGGAGCGGATCGTGGCTGGGCTCGGCCTGCCCTACCGAGTCGTCGACATCGCGGCCGGCGACCTCGGCGCGCCGGCGGCCCGCAAGTTCGACCTCGAGGTCTGGCTGCCGAGCGAGGGCCGCTACCGCGAGCTCACCTCCTGCTCGAACTACCTCGACTACTCGGCCCGCCGCCTCGGCGCCCGGGTCCGCGAGGACGGCGGCAACCGGCTCGTGCACACCCTCAACGGCACCGCCTGCGCGGTGGGCCGCACCCTGCTGTTCCTGTTCGAGCACCACCAGGAGGCCGACGGCGGGCTCGCCGTGCCGGACGTGCTCGTGCCGTACACCGGCTTCTCCCGGGTGGCGCCCCGGGGCTAGCCCCGGACCCCGAGGTAGAACGCGTTCCCGTTGCGGGCATAGCCTGCCCTCCCGGAGGGATGCCGGAGAGGCCGAACGGGGGGGTCTTGAAAACCCTTGAGCGAGAGCTCCGTGGGTTCAAATCCCACTCCCTCCGCCATCGCTGACGCGTCCACACGACCAGCCACCGAGAGGGAACCATGTACATCGGGTACACCGACGAGCAGAAGGCGCTGCGTGACGAGCTCCGCTCGTACTACGAGGCGATGCTCACGGACGAGATCCAGGACGAGCTCTCGCGCAGAGAGTGTGTCGGACCGCTCGCCCGTCGCCTCTGGAAGCAGATGGCCTCGGACGGCTGGGCCGGCATCGGGTGGCCGAAGGAGTACGGCGGCCAGGGCCGCACCCCGATCGAGCAGTTCGTGTTCTTCGACTAGTCGATGCGGTCCGGTGCCCCTGTGCCGATGCTGACGATCAACTCCGTCGCGCCGACGATCATGCAGTACGGCAGCGAGGAGCAGAAGGCCTTCTACCTGCCGAAGATCCTCGCCGGCGAGATCCACTTCGCGATCGGTTACACCGAGCCGGAGGCGGGCACCGACCTCGCGTCGCTCAAGACCCGGGCCGTGCGCGACGGCGACGAGTACGTCATCAACGGCCAGAAGATCTGGACGAGCCTCGCCACCGACGTCGACTACGTGTGGCTCGCGGTGCGCACCGACCCCGACGTGAAGAAGCACAAGGGCATCTCGATGCTCATCGTGCCGAGCGACGCGCCGGGCTTCAAGGTCGAGCCGATCAAGAACATGGGCGGCCTCAACACGAACATCACCTTCTACGACGACGTGCGGGTGCCGGTCGGCAACCTCGTCGGCGAGGAGAACAAGGGCTGGAACCTCATCACGAACCAGCTCAACCACGAGCGGGTGACGCTCTGCTCCTCCGGCATCGTCGAGCGGCAGCTCGAGGACGTCTCGGCCTGGGCCAAGGAGGCCACGCTGGCCGACGGTCGTCGGGTCATCGACCAGGAGTGGGTGCAGGTCAACCTCGCCAAGGTGCACGCCCGCCTCGAGTACCTGCGGCTCATCAACTGGAAGGTCGCGGCCGACGCCACCGCCGGCCTGCCCCTCGACCCTGCGTACGCCTCGAGCATCAAGGTGTTCGGCACCGAGTTCTACCTCGAGGCCTTCCGCCTGCTCATGGAGGTCATGGGCTCGTCCGCGATCGTGAAGGGCGGCTCGCCCGCTGCGGTCGTGCAGGGTCGCATCGAGGCCCGCACCCGCAGCATGCACATCCTCACCTTCGGTGGCGGCACGAACGAGATGCAGCGCGACCTCATCGCGCTGTTCGGGCTCAACATGCCCCCCTCGCCCCGCTGACCGCCCGCCCACGAACCGAACGCATCCAGGAGCCGACGATGGACTTCACCCTCACCGACGAGCAGCAGGCGCTGCAGGGCCTCGCCGCCCAGATCCTCACCGACAAGGGCACGCTGCTGCGCCTCAAGGAGCTCGACGCCAGCGACGACTGGTTCGACCGCGAGACCTGGGCCGAGTTCGCCGCCGCGAACCTGCTCGGCGTCGCGGTGCCCGAGGCCCAGGGTGGTCTCGGCTTCGGCTTCCTCGAGCTCTGCCTTGTGTTGCAGGAGCAGGGCCGTCGGGTCGTGCCGATGCCGCTGTGGGCCACGCTCGCCGCCGGCGCGCTGCCGATCGCGATGTTCGGGACCGACGCCCAGCGCGACGCGCACCTGCCGGGCGTCGTCGCCGGCACCACCGTGCTCACCGGCGCGCTCGAGGAGTTCGGGGCCGACCCCGAGGCGCCCGCCACGACCGCGACCCGGAACGGCGAGGGCTGGACCATCACCGGCGTGAAGGCCACGGTGCCCGCGGCCCACCTCGCGACGGCCGTGCTCGTCCCCGCCACGACGCCCGAGGGCATCGGCGTGTTCATCGTCGACCCGAAGGCGGCCGGGGTCACCCTCGGTCGGCAGGACACCATGTCGCACGAGCCCCGGTTCGAGATCACCCTCACCGACGTGCAGGTCGGGGCGGACGCGCTGCTCGGCGGGACGCTCGACGACGGCACGACGCTGCGGGCGATCCTCGACCACGCGACCGTCGCGCTCTGCGCGGTGAGCGCGGGCTGCGCGCAGGAGGCCATCCGCATCGCGGCCGAGCACGTCACGAACCGCAAGCAGTTCGACCGTCCGCTCGCCACCTTCCAGGCGGTCGGCCAGCGCATGGCCGACTCCTTCATCGACACCCAGGGCATGCACCTCACGATGCTCGGTGCCGCGTCGCACCTCGCGCTCGGCGAGGCCGCCCGCGAGGAGGTTGCGACCGCCAAGTACTGGGCGGCTGAGGGCGGCAGCCGGGTCGGGTTCGCATGCCTCCACGTGCACGGTGGCATCTCGATCGACGTCGACTACCCGATCCACCGCTACTTCCTGTGGCTCAAGGAGAACGAGTTCACCCTCGGCGCCGCCACCCCGACCCTCGCCCGCTTGGGTCGGATGCTCGCCGCGTCCTGAAGCAGCCCAACGAACCGAGGATCACCACATGGCCGCCACGATCAAGTCCGCATCCCGCGTCATCCCGGTGCCGGCCCAGCGACTCTTCGACATCGTCGCCGACCCGTCGCAGCACCCGGCCTTCGACGGCTCGGGCACGGTGAAGGCATCGCCGGCCGCCTCCGGCAAGGTCGGGCTCGGCGACGAGTTCGGGATGTCGATGCACATGTACATCCCGTACAAGATGGTCAACGAGGTCGTGGAGTACGAGGAGGGTCGGCGCCTCGCCTGGACCCCGAAGCTCGACGGCCCGGCCTTCATGGCCCGGCGCATCGGCCCGGTCATCTGGCGGTACGAGTTCGAGGAGGTCGAGGGCGGCACCCTCGTCACCGAGACCTGGGACCCGACCCGATCGAAGCAGCGCCGCATCTACGGCCTCGTGGGCATGGAACGGCAGGTGACGCCCAACATGGAGCGCACCCTCGAGCGCCTCGAGCAGCTCGCGCTCGGCTCCTGACACCGGCCCGGAGGAACCCCCGCGGACCCCGGGTAGCCTCGCCACGAGGAGGGCGAGATGCGGCAGGTCTACGCGTGCAGGCTCGACATGGTGCTCGACGCACCGCAGCGCACGGCCCGTGACGTCGTGCGGGCCCGAGCCGTGGCCCGACGGGCGGTCGAGCAGCACGCGGGCAGCGCCGACTGGCCCGACGACGGTCGCACCGAGTGGGAGCCGGCACCCGACCACCGGGTGGTGATCCGGCGCCTCCAGGACGACCGCAGCGACGACAACGCGACCGTGCTCATCTGGGAGCGGCCGCACGCCGACCCGGCGCTGCGCGTGCGCACCGAGGTCGTGGTCGGCCACGAGGGTGAGCGGGGTTGGGTCGTCGTGCGCGAGTCCCTCGGATCGGTCGATCCGACGCTCATGCCGACCGCCGGTTCCGCTCCCACTGCGCCCGAGGTGGTGCGGACCCTGGTGCGCGAGATCGAGTTCGACGACGCCATGCGAACGCTGTCGATCACCGCCGGCACGTTCGGCGCGGACCGGGTGCTCGAGGCCGACGCGTTCCTCACCGCGCAGCGGCACCTGCCGGTGGTTGTGCTCGCGGACGACGGATCGGGTCGCCAGCGTCGGGCAGGTGACGCGCTCGCCCTGCGGCTGGCCGGACTCGCCCACGTCATCGTGCTCGACGGGCCTGCGGCGGCGGAGGCCTTCGCGCGTGAGTCCGGACCTGCGCTGGCCGTCCCGGCCGGGGGTGCACGGCTCTACTGGCCGCGGCTGCGGAGCATCGAGCCGAGCCGGCACCAGCAGTGGCAACCGAGCGACGTGCTGAGTCCCGACGGCACGCCGAAGGCGGCGTGCCTGGCTTCCATCGCCCGGACGATCATCGACGTCGGCGCGTTGCGGGTCCCGGACCCTCCGCTCGTCGCCCGGCTCGAGGCGGCCTCGGTGCGGCGGCAGATCGCCGAGCGGCGGGCCGAACGCCTCGAGCGGGTGGAACAGGCCGAACCGGTCGCACCTCCGGAACCGGAGGTCGAGCCGACGGTCACCGACTCCGTCGCGCCGCCCGAGTCACCGGCACCGGCGGCGCAGGTCGAGGAACCCGCGGTGCTCCGGGAAACGGATGCCGAGCAGGAGGAGCTGCTCGAGGAGGCGCTGCGCGAGCTCGAACGCACCCGCGAGCACCTGGCCCGGGTCGAGTCGGACCGTGACCGCGTGCAGCGCGACTACGACACCATGCGCGACCAGTGGATCGTGCGGGCCGAGCGGGGCGAGGTGGGCGGTGCGCCGCCGCCGCAGGAGCCGCTCGTCGACGTGGTGCGCCGGGCCGGGAGCCTGCCGCACCTCGTCCTGCTCGACACCGCAGTGGCGAGCGCGCGTCGTTGGCAGTTCGATCGCACGGGTGACGTCTGGGCGGCCTTCCTCAAGCTCGAGCGCATCGCCGCGGACTGGGCGAGCGGAACCCTGCGCGGCTCGTTCACGGACGCAGCCCGGCAGGCCGGCCTCGACTGGGCCAGCGGCATCGGCGACACCGCGGCCCAGAAGTACGCGGTCGACTACCTGCGGGAGTTCGAGGGGCGCCAGATCATGCTCGGTCCGCACCTGCGCATGAGCGGCGGCCGGCAGATCCTCCGCATCTACTGCCACCTCGACCAGGTACCGGGTGCGCCCGGCGGTCCGCCCCGCCGCCGCCTCGTGGTCGGCCACGTGGGCGAGCACCTGCGCGATCAGGGCGCCGACGACTGAACGACCACCCGGATTCGGCCCGCAGGGGGCCGGATACACTCGCCGCTCCCGGAGGGTTGACTGAGTGGCCGAAAGTGCTCGCCTGCTAAGCGAGTAGGGGGTGTCAAGCCCCCTCGAGGGTTCAAATCCCTCACCCTCCGCCACCGAGACGGCCCCCGCGAGGGGGCCGTCGTCGCGTCGGCGGGGTTCAGACGCGGACCGGGTTCGGCGGTTCGCCGCCGGCGAGCACGGCCGCCGCGTTCGTCGCGGCGAGGCGGGCCATCGCGGTCCGCGTGCCGACGGTGGCCGACCCGATGTGCGGGAGCAGCACGGTGTGGGGCGCAGCGAGGAGGCGCGGGTGCACCTCCGGTTCGCGCTCGTACACGTCGAGCCCGGCGGAGTGGAGGTGCCCAGCATGGAGTGCATCGGCGAGGGCCTCCTCGTCGACGACGGGGCCCCGCGTCGTGTTCACGAGGGTGGCGCCCGGTCGCATGCGGCCGAGGCGCGCCCGGTCGATGAGGTGCCGCGTCGCTGGGGCGAGGGGCACGTGGAGGCTGAGGATGTCGACGCGGGCCACGAGTTCGTCGAGATCCGCGGTCCACCCGGGGCGCCCGGTGTCGGTGCGGGTGTGGTGCAGCACCTCCATACCGAACCCCTCGGCCCGTCGGGCCACGGCGCGACCGATGCGACCGAAGCCGACGAGGCCGAGCATGGCCCCGTGCACGTCGAGGCTGAGGTGGTCGTCGAGGGCCCAGCCCGACCAGCGGCCCCCGCGCAGGTCGGCCTCGGCCTCGGATGCGAGCCGTCGGGCCGCGAGGATGAGCAGGAACGCGGTGTCGGCCGTCGTCTCGGTGAGGACCCCCGGTGTGTTCGTGACGACGATGCCGAGGTCGGTGGCCGTGGCCACGTCGATGTTGTCGTAGCCGACCGCGACGTTCGCGACCACCCGCAGCCGCCCTCCAGCCGCGCCGGCCGCCAGCACCTCGGCGTCGATGCGGTCGGTCAGGAGGCAGACGATCGCGTCGACCTCGCGGGCCGCGGCGGCGAGGTCCGCCGTCGCGTAGGGCCGGTCCTCGTCGTTCGGCACCACCTCGTGACCGGCCGCGAGGAGCGGGTCGAGCCCGCCCTCGGGCAGCCGGCGGGTGATGAGGACGCGGGCCACTCAGAACTCGTCGAGTGGGCGACGGTCCTCGACCTGAGGCTGCCGGCCGGTGCGCAGCGGCGCGAGCGGGGCGTCGACGAGGAGCGTGCGGGTGGTGCGGGCGCCGAGCTCGACGGTGCGCCGGCGCCACGGCCAGGGCTGCCGGTCGTCGTCCCAGAGCCGTTCGAAGGCGGCCCAGGTCGACCAGTCCGGCAGCGCCCAGATCACCACGGCCTCGTCGCGCGAGCGCATCGCGGTGTGGAACGCGCCGACGGGCGTCAGCCCGTGCTCCCGGTGCGCGTCGACGCCGGTGTCGCCGAGCGCGTCGAGGTAGCGCTGCACCTCGCCGAGCGGGGTCGTGATGAGCTCGTGCGCGTACACCGCGCCCCGCCGGCCGGCCGCGGTGTGCTCCTCGATGGTCGGGCTCCACGGTTCGGGGACGAGGATGCGGTCCTCGCCGCCACGACGCAACGACGCCGCAGCCGCCCACCACTCGACGAGGGAGGGATCCTGCGCGCCCGCACCGACGAGCTCGTGCTCGAAGTCGGCGGCGAGGCCGTCCCAGTCGGTGATCTCCCAGAGGTTCACGACCTCGGGCCAGCGTCCGGTCGCACCGACGGTCGCCCACACCCCGAAGCACAGCTGGTTGCGCTCGGCCCGGGCGACGGGGCACCAGTTCGCGGTCATGTGGTGCATGTAGCGCGCGCGCTGGTGGCCGGTGATGTCGATGAACTCGTGGATGTAGACGCGGTCGTTCGCCATCGTTGCTGCTCCCGGTCGGGCTGCCGGCCCGTTCGCGGCGTTGCGGCCATCACCCTAGCGACCAGTGCGGGCCAGCCCGTGGGAGACGCGCGGCGTTCGCGACGTTACGGGTCGCGTGGGCGGCATCTCCCGTTGCCGGGCGGGCTCGCACTCCGTACGGTGCGCAACGCAGGAGGTGGGCAGACCGAACGGAGCGATCGATGGAGAGCACGAACACCGGACGGCGTGGGGAGTACGTGCTGCGGATCCCGGTCCGAGCCCGGCCCGGCCACACCGGGGAGATCCTGCGGTGCTCGGGGTTCGGGCCGATGATGGTGGGCACGAACTCGTGGGTGCTCGAGGTGCCGGGCGACGACGCGGGCGAGGCGATCGTGGTGTCCAACCACATCTTCGAGCGGATCTTCACCGATGCGCCCGCGGGCGGGACGGTCATCGACCTCACCCGGGGCGACGAGGTCGCGAGCGCGTCGGCCCTCGGGGCCGCCGTGCGTCGCTTCGACGATCCGCCGGACTGATCCGGAACCCGCGCCGACGCCCGTTCGAGGAGAGGTTCCCATGGCCACGACGAACCTGCGACCCGCGGCCAGGGCGGTGCGCTCGCCGGCATCGACCCGTTCGCACCGGCGGCGTCGGGCGCACCGGGTGCTCCACCTCGCGCCGCCCCATGCGGTGGCGCCCCGCACCACGCCCTACCTCCGGTGGGTGAAGCCCGCCTTCGACCGGGTGGTGGCGTTGGTACTGCTCCTGCTCCTTTCGCCACTCGTGGTGCCCACAGCGATGGTGCTGGCGGCGATTCCCGGTCCGCCGGTCCTCGTCCGCTCGTGCCGCGTGGGTCGAGGTGGCGAACCGATCACGCTCCTGAGGTTCCGCACCCGCGGTCGTGGTCTCGACGGGCGGGCCGGTCGGTGGTTGGCGCGGTCGCGCCTCGATGCGACACCGCTCCTCATCAACGTGCTGCGCGGGGACCTCAGCATCGTGGGGCCCCGACCTGAGCGGGCCGAGGTCGTCGCCGGGTACGACGTGTGGGAGCACGCGCGCCACGCGGTGCGCCCCGGCCTCACGGGTCTGTGGGCCGTCGACCCCCGCCGGTGCGCCACGGGTCGACTCGACACCGCACTCGACGTGATCTACGTCGGTTCGGTGGGCTGGCGCGCGGACGTGGCGATCCTGCTCCGCTCCGTGGCGCAGCGACCGCCGTCCTGAATCGGATCAGTAGTTCTGGTTCATGCCGCCGGTGTCCGTGCCGGTCACGGCGAGGACGAGCGCCCAGATCACGAACAGGGCGATCACCACGAACCCGAGGATGATGCCGGCGAGGGCCATGCCGTTGCCCTGCTCACCCCGCTGACGGATCTGGCTGCGTGCGATGAACCCGAACACCACCGCGAGCACCGACCCGACCCCACAGGTGAACGCGCCGACGCAGCCGAGCACGAGGGCTGCGATCGCGAAGCCGTTCGTACGCCCGGCCGCCGTGCCGACCGGCTGGATCCGGGGCGCGTAGCTGTAGCCCGGGGGCGCCGGGGGCGGCGGCGGGGGCGGCGGAACGACGGACGTCGGTGCTGCAGCGACCGGCTTGCCGCATGCCGGACAGAAGCGGTTCCCGTCCGTCAGGGTCTCGCCACAGGATCCGCAGGTGCCCATCTCGCGCCCTCCCGGGCTCGGAGCCCACGCTCCGATGCCGTGCGGCGAATCTAGGCGCCCGACCGGCGAGCGCGCTGTGCCCGACCCGACCCGTCGGGTTCTCGGGGTCGTCCTCTACACTCTCCCTCCGCACCACCTGCGCTCGTAGCTCAACGGATAGAGCATTTGACTACGGATCAAAAGGTTGGGGGTTCGAATCCCTCCGAGCGCGCACTCCGATCCGCCCCGGGTATCTGCCCGGGGCGGAGTCGCGTCAGATGCCGTAGTCCACGACCACCGGGGCGTGGTCGGACCAGCGTTCCGAGTACGAGGGCGCGCGGTCGACCCAGGCGCTCGTGGCGAGCTTGGCCAGGGCCGGCGTGGCGATCTGGTAGTCGATGCGCCAGCCCGCGTCGTTGTCGAAGGCCTTGCCGCGGAACGACCACCAGGAGTACGGGCCGGCCTCGTCGGGGTACGCCGCACGCACGACGTCGACCCAGCCGAGGTCGTCGAACCAGTGGTCGAAGTGGGCCCGCTCCTCGGGCAGGAACCCGGCCGAGGTCAGGTTGCCCTTCCAGTTCTTGAGGTCGGCCTCACGGTGGGCCACGTTGAGGTCCCCGGTGAGCAGCACGTGGCCGCCCTCGGCGCGGAGTTCGGTGATGCGTGCGGTCGCCGCGTCGAACCACGCGAGCTTCTCGGCCATCTTGGCGGGTGAGGTCTCGTCGCCCGTGTGCGCGTAGGCGGAGATCACGGTGAGGCGCTTGCGCTTGCCGGTGCGGATGTCGGCCTCGATCCACCGGCCGTTCGCGGTGAAGGCGGGCGTGCCCGTGCCGTCGTGGGTGCGGGTGATCGGGAGGCGGCTGGCCACCGCGACACCGGCCCGACCCTTGGCGGTGCTCTCGGCGTGCACGACGTGCCAGCCCTCGCCCATGAGGTCGGCGACCATCTCGTCGGGCGCGCGCACCTCCTGCAGGGTCACGACGTCGGGCGCGCACTCGGCGACCCAGTCGTGCAGACCCTTGCGGGCGGCGGCCCGGAGACCGTTCACGTTGACCGTCGCGATGCGCAGCACCTCGGGATGCTGCCACGCGGCGGAGCCGCACCTCACACCCGCTCGACGGCCACCATCGTGTCGGAGTAGGCGATGCCGCCGCCCCAGTCGGTGAGGCGGGAGTTCGTGAGCGCGTTCACCACCGTGCCGCCCGAGGCCTCGGCCCACCAACCCCACGGGATGGCGACGACGCCGGGCTGCAGCCGGTCGGTGATGCGCACGGGCAGGGTCAGGGCGCCCCGGTCGTTGCGCACGCGCACCGTCGCTCCCTCGGTCGCGCCGATCCGGGCCGCGTCGGCCGCGCCGCACTCGAGGAAGGGCCCGCCCTCGCGACCCCCGTGGTTCGGCAGGTGCGAGTACGAGGAGTTGAGGAACCGCGTGTGGTGCTTCGGGGTGAGCAGCCGGAACGGGAAGGGTGAGCCTTCCGGAGATTCTTCGGGCGGCAGGTAGGTCGGGAGCGCGGGTTGGCCGAGGGCGACCGCGACATCGGAGACGAACTCGACCCGGCCGGAGGCGGTGGGGAAGCGGCCGTCGCCGAAGGGTCGTCCGTCGCTCGGGTACGAGGGAACGCGCAGGGTGCCCTCGGTCCGGAGTGCGTCGAGGTCGACCCCGGGAAGCGCGTCGCGCAGGATCGTGAGGTCATCCGCGTGCAGCGCGGGGTCGTCGAGGCCCAGCGCCGTGGCGAGGCGCCGCATGAGCTCGGTGTCGGTCACCGACTCACCGACCGGCGCGATGGCCGGCTCGTTCCAGTTGAGGTGGAGGTGCCCCCAGGCCGGGTTCACGTCGACCTGCTCGATCTGGGTGGTGGCGGGCAGCACGATGTCGGCGAGGCGGGCGGTGTCGGTCATGAACTGCTCGTGCACCACCGTGAAGAGGTCGTCGCGGAGCAGGCCGCGCCGCACCCCCTCGGTGTTCGGCACGCTCACCATCGGGTTGGTGTTCCACACGACGAGCGCGTGGACCGGCGGATCGAGGGCCGGATCGGCGAGCCACGTGCCGATGCGGACCTCGTCGAGCACGCGCCCCGGTCGGGTGCGCAGGTGGGTGGCCCTGAGCGCGTCGTCGTCGACGAGCGTTCCCGTCCACGACCCGACGCTGCGGGCGAAGCCGCCGCCCCGGTCGCGCCACGCGCCGACGAGTGCCGGGAGGCAGGCGAGGGTGCGGAAGAACATGCCGCCGTGCTCGTGGTGCTCGGCGCCGATGAGCGTGCGGATCGCGGCGGGGCGGATGGTCGCGTAGTCCCGGGCGAGCGACTCGATCTCGGGTGCCGGGACGCCGCAGATCGCCTCCGCCCACTCCGGGGTGCACGGCGCGACGTGCGCCGTGAACTCCTCGAAGCCGTGCACGTGGGCGTCGATCCACTCGGCGTCCTGGAGTCCGTCTCGCAGGATCACGTGGGCCATGGCGAGCATGAGCGCGACGTCGGTGCCGGGGAGCGGCTGCACGAACCGGTCGGCCGCCTCGGCGGTGATCGTGCGGATCGGGTCGATCACGACGATGCGTGCACCCTGCGCACGTGCGGCCTCGATGGTCGGCCACAGGTGCCGGTTGGTGAGCCGGGTGTTGGAGCCCCAGATGATGATGAGGCGCGCGTGCTCGAGCTCGGCCGGGTCGAGTGCGAGCTTCGTGCCGTTCGTGACCTCCACGCCCGCACCGGCCACTGCGCCGCAGAGCGCACCCTGCATCCGGGTGACGCCGAGCGCGTTCCAGAGCCGGTAGGGGGCGAGCATGGCGAGGAGGCTCTGGTTGCCCGCCCCGCTGAACGGCGCGACCGCGTCCGGGCCGTGCGTGTCGATCACCCGACGGAGGTTCGAGGCGATCTCGGCGAGCGCGGTGTCCCAGGAGATCGGTTCGAACTCGCCCGAGCCCTTCGGGCCGACGCGGCGCAGCGGGGTGGTGATGCGCTGCGGGCTGTGCACCCGATCGAGGTAGCGGTTGACCTTCGGGCACAGCTCCCCGCGGCTGTAGGGGTGGTCGGGATCGCCGCGTAGGGAGACCGCGACACCGTCCTCCACCGTGACCACCCAGCCACAGGAGTCGGGACAGTCGTGGTGGCATACGCCGCGCACGCGCTGCACACCCTGCGGTCCGACCATGCGCTGAGGCTAGGGGACCGGACGGTGTCCGGGTGGGGGATTCGCGGTCAGCCGGTGGCGCCGCTCGGGATACTCGGGCCGAGTGCGCCGATGCGCCCGAGTTCCCGGGTCAACCAGGTTGCGACGAGGCGGGCACTGTCGCCGCGGTAGTGGAGACCGTCGGGTCGCAGCAGCACACCGTCGATGCGGTTGCGGCACTTCGTCGGACCCTCGGCGCAGATGAACCGCTCGAGGTCGATCAACCCGACGCCCGGGTGGTTGGCTGCGTACCGCCGGATCGTGCGGTTCTGGCACTCGCTCTGGTCGATCGCACCGGCTGCGTACGAGGACAGGGAGATCGGTGCGGTCACGAGCACGAGGCGCGCGCCGGTGGCGGTCAGGGTCGCTCGCGCATCTCCGAGGGCGTCGACGGTCCAGCGCCGGTACGTCGCGTCGCAGGGCGCGTGCCAACCCGAGCCCCGGTTGCCCTCGATCGATCCGGCGTCACCGAGGAGGAACAGCACGGTGTCCGGCCGGAACGGGCCGACCGCGTCGGCCCAGTTCACCGTGCAGTCGACGGCCGGGTGTCCACGCCCGAGTTCAGCGCCCCGCTCGAGTTCCACCGTCGGGAAGTGGCAGGCCGGGAACGCGGCGTTCAACGTGGTGGTGTTCGCCTGCGTATCACGGGGTTCGAAGCCCTCGTCACCGAGGAACCAACCGATCGAGTTGCCCACGACCATGAGTCGAGTCGTGCCGACCCTCGCCCGGTCTGCAGCCGCGGAGGCCGAGGCCGAGTCGACCCGAGCGATGCGACGGTCGGGGGCCTCCCGCATCGTCGATCCGAACGCGAGGGCCACGAGCAGCGCGGCGCTCACCGGGGTGAGCCACCGCAGGGTGCGGGTCGACCAGCGCCGCTGTCGGATGGGTTGCTCCACGTAGTGGTACGAGGCGAGCGCGCACGCGGTCGTGACGGCGATGCGAACCGCGAGCAGCGGCCACCGGTCGAGCCCGGTCCGGCGCGCGTCGAGCACCACGTACACCGGCCAGTGCCACAGGTACAGCCCGTACGACACGAGGCCGGCCGCGACGAGCGGGCGCCACGCGAACGCGCGCGCGATCGGTCCGGGGGTGGGGTGGGCCGCCGCAGCGATGACGGCCGTCGCGCACACGCTGCACAGGAGCAGGCCGCCTGCGTAGAGCGCGCGTCCCTCGAGCCGCCACCAGCACAGCGCGAGGACCAGCACGGCGACCGCGCCGCTGGCCTCGAGCGCGAGGCGGGCACCGTCGCGTCGGACCGGTCCTCGCCAGATGAGCCAGGCGGCCAGGGCTGCGCCCATCAGGATGGCGGCGATGCGCGTATCGGTGCCGTAGTAGATGCGCACCGTCGACTCCGTGGTGAACCAGAGGACGAGCGCAGTGCCGACGGAGGCCGCGCCGAGACCGAGGCACGCGATGCACACGGTCGCGGCCCAGGTGCGGGATCGACGCGCCACGAGCAGACCGAGACCCAGCACCACCAGCGGCCACAGCACATAGAACTGTTCCTCGATCGCGAGGCTCCACGTGTGCGCGAGCGGCGACGGCGAGGTGAACAGCGTCCAGTAGTCGAAACCGCCGACGACGAACCGCCAGTTGGCCACGTAGCCGAGGGTGGCGAGGAAGTCGCCACGGATCCGTGCGAGTTCGTTCGGTTCCGCGAGGAAGGCCGAGTAGCACGCCACCGCGGCGAGGACGAGGAACAGCGCGGGCAGCAGGCGACGAGCCCGCCGGGCCCAGAACGGGCCGAGGGCGATGCGCCCCGTACCCGCCCCCTCGGCGAGGAGGAGGGAGGTGATGAGGAAACCGGAGAGGACGAAGAAGAGGTCGACGCCGAGGTAGCCACCGCGCAGCATTCCGCCGTGGAAGAGCAGGACGGCGATGACGGCCGCACCGCGCACGCCGTCGAGCGCGCGGATGTGGCGAGCGGTCGGCGCGGGGTTCGTGGTCCCCGTGTCGGCGCCGGCGGTCGCGGTCACCCGAGACGCAGCGTCTCGAGCGGCTCGAGCTTGGCCGCCCGCCGGGCCGGGTAGAGGCCAGCCACCACGGACACCACCATGGCGAGCACGATGCCGGCCGGTGGGATCCAGGACTGCAGCACGAACACCCACCCGGAGATCCACACGCCGACGAGGATGGCGAGCGCGCCGAGGAGCACGCCGAGGATGCCGCCGAGGAACCCGACGGCCATGGCCTCGAGCAGGAACTGCTGCGCGATGGTGCGGCGGGTATGGCCGAGTGCTCGGCGGATCCCGATCTCGGTGGAACGCTGGATGACCGAGATCGACATGACGTTGGCGATGCCGATGCCGCCGACGACGATCGCCAGCAGGCCCATCGACGCAACGATGAGCTGCAGCTGCCGGTCGGACTGCGCGGCGAGCTCGAGCGCGGCGGCCTTGATCTCCGTGCCGACCTCGTCGGGTCCGCCGAGGCTGATGGCGGTGCGCAACGCGTCGGCGGTCGCCTGCTCGGTGCCCTCCGAGGAACGCACGAAGAGCTTGGAGGGCTGGATGTCCTCCTTGACGAAGTCGGCGTCGGCTGCGGCGAAGGGGATGAACGCGGCGTTGTCGAGGGTCGCGTCGAGCTCGACCTTGCCGAGCACGCCGATCACGCCGTAGCGGCGACCCGCGAGGTCGATGGTCCGGTTCTCGCCCGGCAGGTAGCCGATCTCGTTGGCGAGCCCGCTGCCGATGACCACCGACCGGGCGCCCAGCTCCCCGTCGGTCTGGTTGATCCAGCGACCGCTCAGCAGCGGCACCTCGAGCACGTACGGCAGCCGGGTGTCCGCGGCGAGCACGGGGATCGGTGTGGTCTCGTACTTCTTGCGGGCCTTCTCGTACGGGGCCACGGTGATGTCGGTGAGCTGCACGACGGCTGCGACCTTCTCGACCGTGCGCACCTGCTCGGCTCGCTTCACCGCGTCCTTGGGGAGCTTCGGCTTCTGCTGGCCGAAGCTGCTCGCCGCGGTGGCCTCGATGAGGTTGGTGCCGAGCTCGGCGACCTTGCGCTTGAGGTCGCCCTTGGCCGAGTCGGTGAGACCGACGGCCGCCACGATCGCCGCGACCCCGATCACCGGGCCCATGAGCAGGAGCACCGTGCGGACCTTGCGGGCGAGGAGGCCACCGATGGCCACGCTCACCAGGTCGCGGAAGTTGCGGGAGATCACGCGCGGATCTTCCGCTCGTCGCCCACGATCTCGCCGTCGCGCATGGAGATCTTGCGGTCGGCCCGGTCGGCGACCCCGAGGTCGTGGGTCACGAGGACCACCGCCCGCTCGGGGGAGCGGAGCGACTCGAAGATCTCCATCACGTTCTCGGCGTTGCGCGAGTCGAGCGCGCCGGTCGGTTCGTCGGCGAGCACGATGATCGGATCGGTGACGAGCGAACGGGCCAGTGCGACACGCTGCTGCTCGCCGCCGGAGAGCTGGACGGGTCGGTGGTCCCAGCGCTGCCCGAGCCCGACGCGCTCGAGCGAGGCCATCGCACGGTCCCGGCGCTCGTTCGGCTTCATGCCGCGGTAGAGCAGCGCGGTCTCCACGTTCTGCAACGCGGTGAGGTGTCCGATCAGGTGGAACTGCTGGAACACGAAGCCGATGGTCCGGCCACGCAGCCGGGTGCGGCTCGGGTCGTCGAGGGTGGTGATCTCCTCGCCGGCGATGCGGATCGACCCGCTCGTCGGCAGGTCGAGGCAGCCGAGCAGCCCGAGCATCGTGGACTTCCCGGAACCCGACGGACCGACGATGGCCATGAAGTCGCCGGGCATGATGCGCAGCGATACCTCGCGCAGGGCGTACACCTTCACCTCGTCGCCGTAGACCCGCGAGACGTCGGCCAGCTCGAGGAAGGGCTCCTCGACCTCCGGTCCGGGGTCGGTCACGGTGGTCACTGGCCGGGGTTCGTCACGGACACGACGACGAGCTCGTCACCCTTGAGGCCCTTGGTGACCTCGACGTACTCGTCCTGGGCGAGACCGAGGGTGATGGAGCGTCGCTCGAGCCGACCCTTGTCGTTCACGATGCGCACGTAGTCACCGGTTCCGCTCTTGAGCACCGCGGCGATCGGGACCGCAATGACGTTCTTGCGCTCGGCCAGGGTGATGTCGATGCTCACGCTCGCCCCGTCGACGTCGGGCAGCTTGCCGGTGGCCTCCACCGTGCCTTCGTAGGTCTCGGTCTTGTCCTGGGCCACGGTCGCAGTGTCGTCGAGCTGCGTGATGATGCCGGGGTACTGCGTCCCGCCGGCCTCGAGCTGGAGCTGGGTGGGCATGCCGAGCTCGACCTTGGCCCGCTCGGTGCCCGACAGCTTCAACTTCACGCTGATGCGCGGCTCGGTGAGGTCGAGGACCGGCGATCCCTGGAGCACGAACTCACCGGCGTCGACGTTGACCGTCCCGACCCGCGACGGCCAGTTGGCCACGATCATGTCGGAGGGGATGAAGATCACGTCGTCGGAGAAGGTGCGGACCGAGACGGTGATCGACGACGCGCCGGCCCGCATGAGCACCACGCCGGACAGGACCTGGTAGTCGACGCCCGCAGTGGCCGAACCGCCGACCTGGAAGTTGATGGTGGTGTCCTCGACCATCGGCTGGTTGGCGGTGATGACGAAGGTCGCGGTCCCGCCCTCGCGCACCGGTCCGCCGCCGGAGATGTTGAGCTCGGGCACGTCACCGGACTCGACGGTGATCGCGGCCTGCGACGGGTACCCGATCTGGTACGGCTGCGGGTTGATGTCGGGGTCGGGGATGATCGTGGCGGTGAGGATCTCGTCCGGCTCGACCGAGTCGTCGGTGCGCGGCGTGATCGTGAAGGTGGTCTCGGTCTGCCCGGCCGGGAGGGTGACGTAGTCGTTGGCCAGGGGCCGGTAGTCGTCCTCGACGGTCATCGAGCCGCCGAGGCGCACGAAGATGTCGATGCCCCGGTTGAGTTCGAGCGTGGACCGCAGCCGGAAGGTCGCTCCCTGCCCCTCGTTCACCTTGGCCGAATCGGCCGAGATCGTGATGACGGGGGTCCCGGTGTCGTCGTCCACGATCGTGGCGGTGGCACGGTCGGTCGGGCCGACCACGAAGTTCGGGTCGTTCCCGAACTGCACCTGGATGACCACGGTGATGTCCTCGTCCTCCTCGACGATCCGGTCGTCGAAGATGTCCGTGCAGAACTGCAGGGAGGTCTGCCCGGCGGGGATGGTCACGCTCGTCTCGAGCGTCTCGTAGTCGCCGTTGCGGGCGCTGTTGGCTCCGGTGGCGTCGCCCTGGATCTGGAGGGGCACGACGGTGTCGCGGGACGGCGCCACGTCGGCGGTGAGGGTCCAGCACGCGGTGTCACCGCTCGGGCTCTCCTGGACGTTCGGAGTGCTCGTCGCGATCTCGATGATCGGCTTCTCCGGGGTGCCGATCCGCCGGAATGCGGCGAGGCTGACCCGGGTCCGGCCGGGTCGCGCCGTCGGAATGATCTGCGCGCCGGTGCGCCCATCGGTTGCGGTCGAGGTGGCGGTCGAGAGGATGGTCGCGACTGCGGAGCCGCGTCGGCCCGTGCGGTAGCCCGCGCTGTTGCCGGTGATGGCGACCTGGATGGTCTCGTCGGTCTCGGGCTTCGCGCCGCCGTACCCGAACTTCGCCTGCCAGCGGGCGAGGGCGGACCGGGTGCTCTCGGTGTAGGTGCGGTCGACTCGACCCGGGCTGAATCCGTCGGCCGCGAGGATGCGCTCGAGCTGCAGCACATCCGGTCCATCGGAGCCCACATCGAGCGTGCGGAAGAAGGAGAAGTCACCGGGAACGGCGACCGCCGCCCGTCCGTCGAGCGCGAAGAGCACGTCACCGACGTTGACCTCCTGGCCGTCGTCGACGTTGACCTCGCTCACCCGGCCGTCGGTCGGTGCGTTGATGGTCTGGGTCTTCTCGCGGCGCAGTTCACCGTTGACGCTGAGCACGTCCTGCAGGGTCTGCCGGGAGACGGGCTGCGGGGTGATGGAGGTCTCCTGCTTCGAGTCGCCACCGCAACCCGCGAGCAGGCTCACGGTGACGGTGACGGTTCCGAGCGCAGCGACGAGTCGCTTCGACATGGGGAAGTTCCTCTCGGGGTCAGTTGTCCTTGAACAGCCCGTTCTGGGCTGAACACTGGTTGAGGTCACGGCTGTTGATGCTGCCGTCGGGTGAGCTGAACTGCACCGGGGTGATGAGACCGATCTCGTTCGTGGTCGTGGTGATCTTCCAACCGCGCTTCTCGAGGCAGGGCTTGAGCTTGAGGAAGCCCTTGTTGCGCTCCTTGACCTGCTTCGGGGTGAGCTTGGTGCGCACGCTCTGGAACTCCTGGAGGATCTGGATGATCCCCGTCCGCGCTGCGCACTTCGAGAGGATGGCCACGTAGGCCGGGTCCTTGAACGCCGGGTTCGTGCGGTCGAGCAGGTTGCCGCGCACCTTGTCGCCGCTGGCCACGAGGCAGTTCGAGAAGTTCGCGTAGGCCTCGAAGAGCCGTTCCTCGACCGGTCGGTTGTCCTGGTTGGTCGGGATCGCCCCGCTCGCGCCGGTGGTGGCGGCGACGGGCTGTCCCTTCGCGGCGCGGCGCTTGTACTCCTTGACCTGCTTCGGGGTGAGGACCTGGACGTCCTCCGGGCTGCGGATGGTCACGGTGCTGCTGTCCGTGCCGGAGCAGGCGGCGACGAGCAGCAGGCTCACGGCGATGACCGCGGTGCGCAGTGCCCCGCGTCGGTACCCGACCACTTCGTTCCCCCTCGGTACGGCCCGGTGACGTGGGGCCGCAGGCTACCGGGGCGACCGGCGTTCCCACCATCGCGCCCGGTACGGGCCGGGGGCCCGGTCCGGGCCGGGGGCCCGGTCCGGGGCGGCCTCAGCCGATGGAGATCACGAAGTACGCGGGGTCCGAGCTGCTGCTCACCGCGTACGGGCGTTGCTCGTCGAGGTCGAGCACCCACGCCATGTTCCCGCTCGTCGTGGTCTGGAGCGTGGCCCGGGTGATGTGGCCGAGACCGTCGGGCGCGACGGTCGACGGGCCGGAGTACGCCTGCGGCTCGCCCGGGTTGCCGATGGTGGCCCCGGTGAACTCCACGACGAGCGCGGCCCCCTCGATGGTGATCGGCTGGCCTGCGGTGTCGGTGAACGGGCCCGCGTCGTAGCGCACCGACGCGCCCGGCGTGGCCGGCGAGAAGTTCCACCGCACCGTGTCGATGCACCCGCTCACCTGCGTGGTGACGGTGCGCAGCGTCGAGGTCGTCTGCCCCGCTCCACCGGGCGTGGTGGTCGGCTTCGTGGTGCCGTCGAACGGGCAGGTCGTGGTGGTGGTCGAACCCTTGCCGCCCTCGTCATCGGATCCGCCGGAGCAGGCCATCGGGACGCTCGCGATCGCCACCAGACCGATGACCAGGGCCAACCGCCGTACGTTCCTCATCGTCGCGTGCTCCCTCTCGGGTTCGTGTGCGCTGCGAACCTAGCCGCGACGTCGGTGACCTCGGAGGTGGCAGGCTGGCCCGATGAGCGACGCCTGCTGCGGCCCGTCCCGTCCGTCGGACGGGCGCGCGCCGTCGGGTGGCGTGCTGCCGAACGACGAGTCCGGCGCGCCGCGGCCGGGCATCGAGCTCGTCGGGATCCCGGGCGGGCGCGTCCGCATCGGCAACCCTCGGGCCGACGGGTACCCGGCCGATGGCGAAGGACCGGTGCACGAGGTCGAACTCGCGTCGTACCGGATCGCCCCGACGACGGTGACGAACGCGGCGTTCGAGGAGTTCGTCGCGGCGACCGGGCACGTCACGGAGGCCGAGCGCTTCGGCTGGTCGTTCGTGTTCGCCGGCCAGCTCCCCGACGAGTTCCCGCCGACCCGCGGGGTGGTCGGTGCGGAGTGGTGGCGGCAGGTGCACGGGGCGACCTGGCGATGCCCGGAGGGACCGCAGGCCGACCTCGGAGGTCGCGCCGACCACCCGGTCGTGCACGTGGCGTGGTCGGACGCCCTGGCCTACTGCGCATGGGCCGGGGTGCGGCTGCCCACGGAGGCGGAGTGGGAGCACGCAGCCCGGGGTGGACTCGACGGTGCACCGTTCCCGTGGGGTGACGATCTCGAACCGGGCGGCGAGCACCGCATGAACGTCTTCCAGGGTGAGTTCCCGGTTCGCGACCTCGGGCTCGACGGGCACATCGGCACCGCGCCGGTGCGTTCGTTCCCGCCGAACGGGTTCGGCCTGCACGAGGTCACCGGCAACGTGTGGGAGTGGTGCGCCGACTGGTTCGACGCGGGCTACTACGCCCTCAGCGCAACGGAGGGTCCCCGGGGTCCCGAAACGGGGACCCACCGGGTGATGCGGGGTGGTTCCTTCCTCTGCCACGCCTCCTACTGCCGCAGGTACCGGGTGGACGCGCGCAGCGGGAACACCCCTGACACCAGCAGTTCGCACCTGGGTTTCCGCGTCGCTGCCGGGGCCTGATCCGACCGGCCCACGGGTCGCGGTCGCTGCGGTCACCGGTCCGCTCCGCCATTGATCGGGCCGGGGGCCATCCGACCCGGGGCCACGCGACGGCCCGGGTGACTGCGGTCACGGATCGCTCCCACAACAACCCGCCAACTCGCCGCGTCGGCCAACAGGTGGGCGGGGTCGTCGGCCGAATCCCCTCGTGTCCGTTCCACCGACACGAGCAAGGCGTTCGACATGGCGACCACGAAGCGGCACCTCACCGGCCTCACCGCCACGGCGGCGGCGGTGCTCACCCTGGCCTACCCGACGGTCGGGGCCCTGGCCGCCCGGACGAGCCCGCGGGTCCGTGTGCTGAGCCCGACGGCCGGCGCGATCGTCACGGGCACCGCGGTGTCGCTCCTCACCGACGGCGGGGCGTCGACGTCGTGGACCCCGGCGCAGGTCACCTTCCAGATCGACGGGGTCACCGTCGGCACCGCGGCGCCTGCGGTCGGCGGGTACTCGTTCGTCTGGGATTCGACGACGGTGGTCAGCGGAGGCCACCAGGTCACGGCGACGGCGACCGGGGTCAAGGGGCGGTCCTACCGGTCGCCGGCCGTGTCGTTCTCGGTGACCAACACCGGGGTCGTCCCGACCACGACGTCGACGTCCTCCACCTCCTCGTCGACCTCGACCACCTCGACGACGGTGGCCGCCCCGGTCACGACGACGTCGACGTCGGTGCCGGTGGCGCCGGTGCCGTTGGGGGCGCCGGGTTCGTGGCGGTTGATGTTCGCGGATGAGTTCTCGGGTTCGGCGGTGGACACCTCGAAGTGGGCGTTCCGGTCGTACGCGGAGGCGGACAAC
>JBJTQX010000128.1:0-13590 GCA_046075855.1 Actinomycetes bacterium | reverse complement strand
CGTGCATCGTGAACAGCTGGTTGTAGGCATCGGGGGTGATCAGCGAGTTGTTGGCGACGCTGAGCTGGAGGCGGATCAGAAGGGCTTCGACCCCGCCGAGGAAGAAGAAGACCCCGGCGGTGACGATGTAGAGGATGCCGATCTTCTTGTGGTCGATGGTCGTGAACCAGCTCCAGACCCCCGAGGTGGCTCGGGGACGGCGGAGCAGGTCGGGTCGAGCTTCGGCGGGGACCGGAGCGGCGATGACCTCGGGAACGGCCGTCATGGACGGACCTCCATCACTTCTCACCCAACAGGTACGAGACGATCGTGTTCGCGTCCTCGTCGGTCATGATCGGCAACTGCTTGCCGTTGACCTTGACCGGCTCGATGAACGAGGGCATGCCGACGCAGGTCGCCGGTGGCGGCAGGCGGCACTCCTTCGATTGCATCGGGATCATCGAGGGGGCGTTCTTGATCCAGCGCAGCAGGTTGGCGCGGTTCGTGCGGTACATCCCGCCGGCGAAGTACTCGCGGCCGGCCAGGTGCGTGAGGTTCGGGCCGTAGTTCGGGGTGGAGGTGTTGTTGAACACGTGGCAGTTCACGCACTGGTACTTCTTGCCCGTGAGTTCCTCGATCTTGCCCGCGTAGGGCTCGGCCGGGCCACGCTGGTTGTCGGCCACCCACTTGGCGAAGTCCGCCTTGGAGTCGACGACGACGAAGAACTTCATGTTGGCGTGCGAGAGTCCGCAGTACTCGGCGCACGCGCCCCGGAAGGTGCCCGGCTCGTCGGACGCCTCGAAGGAGAGCCGGTTGGTCCGACCGGGGATCACGTCGCGCTTGCCCGAGAGCTCCGGCACCCAGAACGAGTGGATGACGTTGTCCGAACGCTCCCGGAGCGTGATCTTGGCGCCGACGGGCACGTGCATCATCGTGGAGGTCACGATCTTGCGGTCGATCCCGAACTCGGGTTGGTTCGCGGCGTACTCGAACTCCCACCACCACTGCTTGCCCACCGCGGTGATCTGGATGGCCTCGTCGCGAGGCGCCTTCTGCTCCAGCTTGAAGATCGTCGCGATGGTGGGGACGGCGACCACGGCCAGCAGCAGGGCCGGGAGGATGGTCCAGCCGATCTCGAGCGCCGAGTTGCCGTGGGTCTGCTTCGGGGAGCGCTTGCCTTCGTTGTCCCGGAAGCGCAGGGCGATGAACAGCGTCATCCCGACGACCGCGATCCCGATGACGATCGCGATGACCCAGATCGGGTTGATGAGGTTCGAGATGGTCTTGGCGGTGGGGCCCTTCGGCGAGAGGGAGTTCTGGCCGTTGTCGTTGACACAGGCCGCCAGCACCAACGGGACCGTGAGGAGGAGCACGACCCGGCGCGCCCGCTTCCACCCCAGCATTCGGCTCATTCCGTCATCCCCACGCCAGCGGGAGCCGGGGCGGCTGATCCCCCCGACACTGCTTCCCTGACGCGTCGGGGACTCTAGCGGCGCCGATCGCGGGAACAGCAACTCATGTGGGGGCCCGCACGGACCGCGCGGATCGAGCGACAGGACGGTGCGCGCGGGCGCACTCAGAGCCCGAGGCGGTCCAGCGCGTGGGCGCGACGCTGCCAGTCCCGATCGACCCGGACCCGGGTCTCGAGGTGCACCCGCGCGCCGAGGAGCTGCTCCGCCTCGAGTCGGGCCGCGGTGCCGGCGTCCCGCAGGACCTGGCCGCCCCGTCCGATGACGATGCCCTTCTGCGAGTCGCGCTCGACCCGGATCGTGACCCGGAACCGCAGCACCTCGTCCCGAGCGGGGTCGACCTCGACCTCGTCCTCGTCGAAGGGCTCGGCCGTGACCATGATCGAGTGGGGTAGCTCGTCCCGGGCGACGGCGAGGAGCCGCTCCCGGACCAACTCGGCCACGAGCACCGCCTCGGGCTGATCGGTGACCACGCCCCCCGGGTAGTACTCCGGACCCTCGGGGAGCCGGTCCTCGATCTCGCCGAGCAGGGCGTCGACCCCCTCGCCGGTCCGGGCCGAGATGGGCACGAAGGCCGCGAAGTCGCCGAGCGCAGACGCTCCGGCCAGGCGTTCGGCGACCGTGGCGGGGGCGGCTGCGTCGACCTTGTTGACCACGAGGATCGCCGGGGTGCCCGAGGCGGCGACGAGGCCGGCGATGAACCGATCCCCGGGCCCGATGGCCGCGTCGGCCTCCACGAGGAGGCAGACCACGTCGACCTCGCGCAACGTGTCCACCGACCGTTCGTTGCAGCGTTCACCGAGGAGCGTGCGGGGGCGGTGGATGCCCGGGGTGTCGAGCAGCACGACCTGGCTCGAGGCCGTGGTCCGCACCCCGCGGATCTGCGTGCGGGTGGTCTGCGGCTTGTTGGAGACGATGGAGACCTTACGGCCGACGACGGTGTTGACGAGCGTCGACTTCCCGACGTTCGGGCGGCCGACGAGGCTGACGAACCCGCTGCGGAAGCAGCCGGCCCGGTCGGCCTCGGTCACCCCCGGTCCTCGGGGGTGGACGGCGCCGGGACGATCGAGACGGTCGTGATGCGCCGACCGTCCACTCGGTCCACCCGGAAGTCGAGACCCTGGAACCGGAAGGCCTCACCCTGCTCGGGCACGCGGCCCAACACGTTGAAGACGAGGCCGCCGAGGGTGTCCCACTCCTCGTCGGGCAGCTCCACGCCGAGCGCCTCGCCCACCTCGTCGATCGGCGTCCGCCCGGGGGCCCGCACCCCGCCCTGCGCGAGCGCCTCCATCTGCGGGGCGTCCGCGTCGTACTCGTCGGTGATCTCGCCCACGATCTCCTCGATGAGGTCCTCGAGGGTCACGAGCCCCGCGGTACCCCCGTGCTCGTCGACCACCATGGCCATGTGGAAACGCTGGGTGCGCATCTCGCCGAGGAGTTCGGCCACCCGCTTCTGCTCGGGCACGAACTTCGCCGGTCGGAGCACCGTGCGCAGGGTCAGCGCACCGTCGCCCATGCGGGCGCGCCGCACGAGGTCCTTGAGGTAGACGATGCCCGCGATCTCGTCGGTGGTGCCCTCGTGGACCGGCAGGCGGGAGTACCCGTGGTCGATGGCCGTGCGCATCGCGTCCTCGACCGTCACCCCCACCGCCACGCTCACCATGTCGGGCCGGGGGCACATGACCTCGCGCACCACCGTGTCGCCGAACTCGAAGATGGAGTGGATGAGCGCCCGTTCCTCGCGTTCGATCGCGTCCTCATCGGCGGCGACGTCCGCCATGGTCCGCAGGTCCTGCTCGGTGACGAACGGCCCCTCCTTGAGTCCCTTCCCGGGCAGCACCGCGTTCGCCAGCCCGATGAGGCCCCGCGACATGATGTGCAGCGGCGGGAACCGGGTGATCGCCCACAGGAACCCGGAGACCCGCAGCGCAGCCCGTTCGGGGTGCTGGATGGCGTAGGTCTTCGGCGCGACCTCGCCGAGCACGAAGTACACGAGGATCTGCAGCACGATGCCCACCAGGAGGCCTGCGCTCCCCGCCTCGCGCTCGAGCACCACACCGAGCAGCGATGCGCTCGTGAGCTGCGAGACCAGGAGCAGGAAGAGCAGGGAGTTGAGGGTCTGCTCCGGGTGCTCCAGCATCCGAACCAGCCGGCTGGCCCCGCGTCGACCCTCCTCCTCGAGCGCGATCGCACGGATGCGGCTCGTCCGGGTGAACGCGGTCTCCGAGAGCGCGAGCAGCGTCGAGAACGCGAACAGCACCACGATCGCCGAGATGATCACCCACTCGCTCCCGCTCACCGGTCAACCCCCTCGTCCGGAGTGAGCCGTTCCACCTCGCGGAACCGAGCCAGCAGCTCCCGCTCCCGGCGCTGCATCGTCGCGGTCTCCTCGGGCTCCTCGTGGTTGTACTCGAGCAGGTGCAGCACCCCGTGGACGACGAGGAGCGCGAGCTCCTCCTCGGTGGTGCTGCCGTGCTCCGGCGCCTGCCGCTCGGCGACCCGCGGACAGATGACGACGTCGCCGATCACCGTCGGCGGCTCACCGGCCTCGGCCGGAGCACCGGGGCCGCGACCGCCCTGGTCAGGTTGGCGTCCACCGACCACGATGTCGTCATCCATCGGGAAGGCGAGCACGTCGGTCGGCCCCCGCCCACCGTGGAACCGTTCGTTGAGGTCGGTCATGGCCTGCTCGTCCACGAAGATGAGGGAGAGCTCCGCGTCGCCGGGCACCCGTTCCTCCTCGATCACCGTGCGCACGAGCCGGGTCCACCGGATGACGTCGAGCGCGACGTCCCGCTGCTCGTCGGCCGCGAACACCTCGATCACGGCTGGTGCCGTTCGTACGCGTCGACGATGTCCTGCACGATCCGGTGCCGGACCACATCGCCGCTCGCGAGGTCGACGAATGCCAGCCCCTCGATGCCCTCGAGCACCGGCCGGACCGCGAGCAGGCCGGAGCGGCCCCGACCGTCCGGGAGGTCGATCTGCGTGACGTCGCCGGTCACGACGATGCGGGAGCCGAACCCGAGACGGGTGAGGAACATCTTCATCTGCTCGGCCGTGGTGTTCTGCGCCTCGTCGAGGATGATGAAGGAGTCGTTGAGCGTGCGCCCCCGCATGTACGCCAGCGGGGCGACCTCGATGACGCCCTTCTCCATGAAGCGCTGGACCGCCTCAGGTTCGAGCATGTCGTAGAGCGCGTCGTAGAGCGGCCGCAGGTAGGGATCGACCTTGGCCATCATGTCCCCCGGCAGGAAGCCGAGCCGCTCACCCGCCTCCACCGCAGGTCGGGTGAGGATGATGCGGTGCACCTCCTTGGCCAGGAGGGACTGCACCGCGAGGGCGACCGCGAGGTACGACTTGCCCGTACCGGCGGGACCGACGGCGAAGGTGACCGTGTTGGCCCGCACCGCGTCGACGTAACGCTTCTGCCCCGCGGTCTTCGGCCGGACCGTGCGCCGACCGCGCACGACCTCGGTCGACATGACCTCGGTGGGTCGTTGGTCGTCCTTGAGCATCCGCACGGTGCGCCCGACGCTCTCGCGGTCGAGCTCGTGCCCCTGCTCGAGCAGCACCACGAGCTCCTCGAAGAGCCGGCCGACCCGGTCGGCCTCGCGCGCCTCGCCCGAGACGGTGATCTCGTTGCCGCGCACGTGGATCTCCACGGGGAACGATTGCTCCACGAGACGGAGCAGCTCGTCACGCGGACCGAGGAGATCCACCATGAGGTGGTTGCCCGGGACGAGGACCTTGAGCTGGGAGGTGGTGTCGGTCACGCGGGGGCAGGGTATCCCTGCGGAGCGGATCGCACTCAGGCGTTGGCCCGCAGGCCGAGCTCGTCGAGCCGGGCCGGCAGGTCGTCGGTGCTGCGACCGAGCACCGCGGCGAGGACACGCATGTCGTCGCGGCGGATGGTGAGGAGCCGACCGTTGAAGTCCTGGCGTTGCAGCTGGATCGTCGCCGCGTACCGGGCGAGCACCGCCGCCTCCGGGTCCTCGATCGCGTTGAGCTGCGTGAGGTCGATGGTGAATCCCGCCGGAGTCCCCTCGCCCTCCGTGAGGTCGATCTCGATGTCCGCCTCACGCGGGAGGAGCGAGTCGGCCGGGACGTCGTAGACCTCGGCGAGGCGCATGAGCCGCGGCACCGAGATGGCGCGCTCACCCCGCTCGTAGGCACCGAGCACCGACGCCTTGAACTCCATCCGGGAGCGGGCCTCGACCTCGTGGAGCGAGAGCCCCTTCTGCCGTCGGATCGCCCGCAGGCGCTCGCCGACCCCAGTCTCCGCCATACCTCAACCCCGCATTCCGCGTACCCCGGCGGCATCCGCAACCGCCGTACGTGGCGACCCTAGACCCGGTCTGCCCTCTGGGTCGCGGATCCTAAGCAAATCAGATGACCTTGACCACCCTCCGGGGCAGGGATCGCCCGAACCGGCGCCGGAGCGTGGCGGCCCGACCACGGCGACCACGCGGCGTCCGATCTCAGCCGGCGGCCGTCCGGACGGTCCAGAGGAGGCCCACCGCAGCGATCGGGGCGGTCGCGGCCCTCAGGATGTGCGGCCCGACGCCCAGGGTCGCCGCCGGGCCGAGCGCCGCCAGCTCCGCAGCATCGAGACCACCCTCGGGGCCAACCAGCAGGGTCCAGCCGCCCGGGCCCGGTGGGGGGAGCGTCGCCGGTCCCGGGCCACCACGGGCCGCCACGACGAGCCCGGGCCGGTCCCGCAGGGTCGCCACCGGCTCGGGGTCGTGGACCAGGGGCAGCCGAGCCCGCCGGCTCTGCTCGGCGGCACCCCGAGCGATGCGGCGGAGCCGGTCGCCCGCCCGCCCGGCACGTTCCCCCGACCAGCGCACGACGGTCCGGCGGGTGGTCACCGGGAGGATCTCGTCGACCCCGAGTTCGGTGAGCGCAGCCACGACCTGCTCGGGCTGGTCGCCCTTCGCGGGTGCGAAGGCGACGGCCAGCGGAGGGTGCGCGACGGGTTCCCGCACCGGCGGACCCAGCGGGTCGAGGAGCAGGCGATCGCCGTCGACGGCGCCGACGCGGCAGGGTCGCCAGCGGCCGGCCCCATCGGCGACGGTGACCACCTCGCCGGGACCGAGACGGCGGACGCGGGCGAGGTGGTGCCCATCGGTACCCTCGACCGCGATCTGCGCGCCGCCGAGGACGTCCGCCGCGACGAACGCGTGCGCGGCAGCCTCCACCGAAGCGCACCACTGCGGGTCCACGACCATGGCGCTACTGGAACGCGGACCGCAGCCGCGACAGGAACCCGTGCTCGCCGACCTCGGTCGTCTCCTCACCCCGACGCGCCGCGAACTCCCGGAGCAGATCGGCCTCCTCCGCGCTGAGGCGCTGCGGCACCTCCACCTCGACCTGCACGAGCAGGTCACCGCGGCCGCGCCCCTGGAGCACGGGGACCCCGCGCCCGCGCTCACGGAACACCGTCCCGTGCTGCGTACCCGCGGGCACCTCGAGCTCGAGGTCATCGTCGAGGGTGGTGATGGTGAGCACCGTGCCGAGCGCCGCGCTCACCATCGGGATCCGACAGACCTGGACCAGGTCGTTGCCCTCCCGGCGCAGGGTCGGGTGCGGACGGACCCGAACCGTCACGTAGAGGTCGCCGGGAGCCCCGCCGCGCGGTGCCGCCGGACCACGCCCGGTGAGCCGCAGCCGCTGCCCCCCGTCGATCCCGCGCGGCACCTCGACCTCGAGCGTGCGGGTACCGCGCACCGTTCCTGCACCGCGGCAGCGCGCGCACGGGTTGGGCACGGTGCTGCCCAGCCCCCCGCAGCGCACGCAGGGCGCCGCCGTCACCAGTTGACCGAGGATGGAGCGCCGCACCTGCCGGACCTCGCCTGCGCCACCGCAGTCGACGCAGCGTTCCGGGTGGGTGCCGGCGGCGCAGCCCGAACCGCCGCAGTCCTCGCAGGCCGTCATGAGGTCGATCTCGACGCGCTTCGTCACCCCGAACGCGGCCTCGGCGAGGTCGAGGTCGAGCACCGCCTCGGCGTCGGGCGCGCGTGCGGGTCCACCGCCCCGGCGACCACCGAACGCATCGCCGCCGAAGAACGCCTCGAAGATGTCCCCGAAGCCGAACGGGTCGCCGGGACCGCCTCCCATCCCCCCGGGGCCACCGGTGTCGCCGAACGTGTCGTAGCGACGCCGGCGTTCGGGATCCCCCAGCAGTTCGTAGGCCTGCGAGCACTCCTTGAACCGCTCCTCCGCCCCGGCGTCGCCGGGGTTGGCGTCCGGGTGGTACTGGCGGGCGAGGCGCCGGTAGGCCCGCTTGATCTCGTCCTGGGACGCGTCGCGGGAGACCCCGAGGATCGCGTACGGGTCCACGCCGCTCACCGGGACAGCAGGGTCCCGAGCTGCTCGGAGACGGTGGCCACCGCGGCGAGCGCCTGGCGGTAGTCCATCCGGGTCGGCCCGAGCACGCCGACCGTCCCCGAGATCTCCCCCTCCACCGAGTAGGGCGCGAGCACGAGGGAACAGTCACGCAGCTCGTCGACCCGATGCTCCGAACCGATGCTCACGGTGACACCCGCGTCGAGCAGGTCCCGGACGAGCGACACCACGACCACCTGCTGCTCGAGCAGCTCGAGCAGGGTCGCCGCGGTCTGCGCGGTCGCGTACGCGTCCTGCTCGGCGGCGATGCGGCTGACCCCGCCGACGTAGAGCGGGTCGCTCACCTCCGCTCGACGATGGAGCGCTGCATGGGCCGCCACTGCGAGCGCGTCGGTCGCCGCATCACCCACCGACCCCGGCGCGGACGGCTGCTGCAGGGTGCCGTCGGTCATGGCGCGGGTGAGGGCTCGCTCGGCGTCCGCGATCTGATCGGACGACAGCGACGCGTCGACGGTGAGCAGCTCCCGCTCGACCGCACCGTTCGAGAGGACCGCAATGGCCAGGACCTGCCCGGGTTGGAGCGGGACGAGGTCGACACGACGCACCCGCGCGCTCTCGGTCGGTGGCCCGACGACGACCGCGGCGTGACGGGTGATGCGCGCGAGCAGCCCGCTCGTCTCGTGGAGGAGATCCTCGAGCGCGGTGTGGGTACCCCGGAAGAACTCGGAGACCGCGCGCCGCTGGTTCGCGCCGAGCCCCACGGCCGCCGACGGATCCGCGAACCGATCGACGAAGTACCGGTAGCCGCGGTCGGTCGGCACGCGCCCGGCTGAGGTGTGGGGCTGCGAGAGGTAGCCATCGCGCTCGAGCGCCGTCATGTCGTTGCGCACCGTCGCGCTCGACACACCGAGCCCGCGGCTGCGCGCCACGGTCTGGCTGCTGACCGGCTGCGCCGTCTCGATGTGCTCCTCGACGACGGCCCGGAGGACCTCGCCGCGCCGCTCGTCGACGTCCACCGCACCGCCTCCCGATCCCGTCTCGATCCGCCCGGAACGGGCGGACCTCTGGCAGTCGAGTGTACCGAGTGCCAGCGATCAGGCCCCGGCGGCGCCGGCCAGCAGGAGGCGCGCGGTGAGGTCCGACGCGACGAGGCGCCCGGACGGCGTGAGCACGAGGTGCCCGTCGAACCGGTGCGCGAGTCCAGCCGCGACGAGGTCGTCCACGACCCCGGACGCCCGAGGGTGCACGGGGACGCCGTACCGGGTGCGCAGCCGCAACCCGAAGTCCTCCTCCCGGGCCGCATCGGGCCCGAGCACCTCCTCGCCCTGCGCCGGATCCTCGCCGGCGGCGATGCGTTCGATGTACCGCTCCGGCGTGCGCACGTTCCACCAGCGGCGACCGTGGCGACGTCCGTGCGCCGCACACCCGATGGCGGCCCAGTCCGCGCCGAGCCAGTAGCCGAGGTTGTGCCGACACTCCTCGCCCGGGCGCGCCCAGTTCGAGATCTCGTACCACCCGAGTCCGGCCGCCGCGAGGCGGGCCTCGGCGAGCAGGTACATGTCGGCCTGCACGTCGTCGTCGGGCGCCGCCACCGCGCCGCGGGCCACCGCTTGCCCGAGGGGGGTGGCCGGCTCCGCGGTGAGCGCGTACGCGCTCACGTGCTCCGGCTCGAGATCGAGCGCGGCATCGAGGGTGGACGCCCAGTCATCCACCGACTCGCCGGGTGTTCCGTAGATGAGGTCGAGGTTGATGCGAGCGATCCCGGCCCCCCGGGCCGCCTCCACCGCGCGTGCCACGTTGCCGGGATCGTGCGTGCGCTCGAGCACCGTGAGCACGTGCGGCCGCATCGACTGCACCCCGAGCGAGATCCGGTTCACGCCGGCCGCCGCGTAGGCACCGAGGCGGGACGGGTCGACGGTGTCGGGGTTGCACTCCACCGTGACCTCGGCATCGGCCGCCCGCGGGATCGCCCCGAGGATGCGCGCGAGCTGCCGACCGTCGAGGAGCGACGGCGTGCCGCCGCCCAGGAAGACGGTGGAGGCGGGCGGGAGCCCGGCGGCCCGTCGCCGGTCGAGGTCGGTCACGCAGGCATCGACGTAGTCCTCGACGAGGTGTCCGCGATCGGCCCAGGTCGCGAAGTCGCAGTACCCACAGCGATGGGCGCAGAACGGGACGTGCACGTAGACCCCGAACCCGTCACCGATCGCACGCCCGCCGTTCACTGGGCCATCGTCGCACGGGCGCGGTGGATCAGAAGGTGCCCGCCACCACCGGCTGCTGCTCGGAGGCGACCACGCCGGGCGCCTCCTCCTCGGTGACCGCGAACCCGACCACCGGACCGCTGGACCGGAAGGCCACGGTCGCCGGCTCGCGACCGAGCACACCGACCGAGATCGCCCGGGGCGCGGCCTCGTCGCCGGTGAGCGCCCAGAGCTGGTAGGTCCGATCCGCACGCAGTTCGGGCAGGTTGCTCTCCATCACGTAGCCCGTCCCGTCGGGCAGCAGCACGACGTTGACCGCGCGGTCCCCGAGGGACGAGTGCAGCGTGAGGTTGCGGGCGCCCGGCGACTGCCGTGCGACGGCGGCGGCCTGCGCGACCTCCTCGCGGTCGAACGCGTTCGTGAGCGCATCGAACTGCCGCTCCTGCCGCGCGACCTGCACGCCGAGGAGGCCGACGACGAGCAGCCCCGCCGCGGCCAAGCCCGCCCCGATGCGGGCGGCCCGATCGCGGCGGCGGACCGCGAGGTCGACGACGGGTGCGTCAGGAGCCGGTTCGGCCGGGGGGTCCTCGCGCTCGCTCACTGCGGGGATCGGCATCCGGAGGGGCGGGAGGTCACCGACCCACGCAGGGGCCTCCGGCACCGTGAGGCGCGGCGGCTCGGACTCGAGGGACGAGACGATGGAGTCCCACAGGCCCGAGGGTGCGTCGGCTCCGGCGAAGGCCAGCATGGAAGCGGTCTCGCGGAAGCGCGCGACCTCGGCCCGGGCCTCGGCGTTCACGAGGAGGTACCGCTCGACCTGCTCGCGCTCATCCGCGTCGACCGCGTCGAGCGCGTAGGCGCCGAGGAGCTCGTCGAGCTCGCGGGGGGTCAACTCACGCGCCACTGCCCACCACCCCCGACTCGGTGAGCGTGGCCCGCAGGCGGGTCAGGCCCGAGCGGATGCGGCTCTTCACCGTGCCCTCGGGTTCGCCGAGGAT
Organism: Actinomycetes bacterium; assembly: GCA_046075855.1. Lineage (GTDB taxonomy): Bacteria > Actinomycetota > Acidimicrobiia > IMCC26256 > IMCC26256 > IMCC26256. Next base: position 2,595 of record JBJTQX010000128.1, on the reverse strand, counting down.
GGCCGCGACCTCGCGGTAGGTGTGGCCTCCGAAGTAGGCGAGCTCGATGGCTTCGCGCTCGCCGGCCCCAAGGGTCTCGAGCGCCGAGCGGATCTGCTCGCCGAGCGCGAGATCCACGACCTCACGTTCGAGGTCGTACCCGGCGTCGACGTTCATCCGAGCCTCGCGCTCCTCACGGCGGCGCCGCGAGGTCTCGGAGCGAATGAGGTCGACCGACCGCCCGTGGGTCTGGGCCAGGAGGTACGACCGGAGCGAACCCCGGTCGGGATCGAACTTCTCGGGGTCGTTCCAGAGTCGGAGGAAGACCTCCTGCACGACCTCCTCGGCCATGGCCCGATCCGCGACCAGACGCTGGGCGAGCGCGAACGCGGCTCCACCGTGACGCCGGTACGCCTCGGCCAAGGACTCCTGGCTGTAGCGACCGATCGCCACGACGAGCTTGGCGTCGCTGGCCTCGCGGAGATCTTCGATCCTCATAGTCAAGCCTGTTCGGCGGCACGGGGGGCTCCGGATGGCCGCCGACGCCGAAACCTGCGGAACGTCCGGGCCTAACCTCTGGACCCGTGGATGCCGACACCGCCGTGACCGAGCCCGCCCGCCGGGCGGTGCGGGACCTCCTCGAGGAGGTCGCCCCCGGGGGCCGGTTCCCGGCCGACTGGGCCCGACGCATGGCGGCGGCCGGGTACGTGGCCCCGCACTGGCCCGCGCCCTGGGGTCGGGGCGCCGGTCCGGCGGAGCAGCTGGCCATCGACGAGGAGCTCCGCCGGGCCGGTGCGCCACGACCCATGAACCCGATCGGGATCGGGTGGGCCGGGCCGACCCTGCTCGTCGCCGGCACCTCCGAGCAGCACGACCGGTGGCTGCCGGGCATCCTCGACGGCTCCGAGCTGTGGTGCCAGCTGTTCAGCGAGCCCGGCGCGGGCAGCGACCTCGCGTCGCTGCGCACCACTGCGGTGCGCGACGGCGATGAGTTCGTGGTGAACGGGCAGAAGGTGTGGACGACCCTCGGCCACGTCGCGCGCTGGGGCATCCTCCTGGCCCGCACCGACCCCGGTGCCGCGCCTCAGCACGGGATCACGTACTTCGTCGTCGACATGCGTTCCCCGGGCATCGAGGTCCGCCCGCTCGTGCAGATGACGGGCACGCACGAGTTCAACGAGGTGTTCCTCGACGAGGTGCGCGTCCCCGCCGCGAACGTGGTGGGTGAGGTGCACGACGGGTGGCGCCTCGCCAAGGTGACGCTCGGCAACGAACGGGTCTCGCTCTCCGGCGAGGGCGCGCTGTGGGGACGCGGCCCGAGTGCCGCCGACCTCATCGACCGGGTCCGGGCCCGCGGCGGCACAACCGATCCGGTGCTGCGCCAACGCCTCGCTGCCCTCCACATCGAGGGCGAGGTGCTCCGCTACATCCGGCTCCGCAGTGTGGCCGCCGTGCTGCGCGGGCTCGAGCCCGGCCCGGAGGCGAGCGTGCGCAAGGCCCTCGCCGATGACCACGGCCAGCACGTCATGGGGCTCGCCCTCGAGCTCGCCGGCACCGACGGGCTCCTCGCCCAGGCCGGGCCGCTCGGGGATCCGGACCCGATCTGGTCGTACGGGTTCCTCTACTCCCCGGCGCTCACCATCGGCGGCGGCACCTCCGAGGTGCAGCGCTCGATCCTCGGCGAGCGGATCCTCGGCCTCCCCCGCGAACCCTGAGTCCCCTCAGTCGTCGAGCCGCAGCGCCGCGACGAACGCCTCCTGGGGGACCTCGACCCGCCCGATCTGCTTCATGCGCTTCTTGCCCTCCTTCTGACGGTCGAGCAACTTGCGCTTGCGGCTGATGTCACCGCCGTAGCACTTGGCGAGCACGTCCTTGCGCTTGGCCTTCACGGTCTCGCGGGCGATGACCCGGCCACCGATCGCGGCCTGGATCGGCACGTCGAAGAGCTGGCGCGGGATGAGTTCGCGCAGCTTCTCGGTCATGCGTCGGCCGTAGTCGTAGGCCCGCTCGCGGTGGACGATCGACGAGAACGCGTCCACCGCGGTGCCGTTGAGGAGGATGTCGACCTTGGCCAGCTGCGACGCTCGGTAGCCGCGCGGTTCGTAGTCGAGGCTCGCGTAGCCCTTCGTGCGCGACTTCAGTTGGTCGAAGAAGTCCATCACCACCTCGCCGAGCGGCAGGTCGTACTGGAGTTCGACCCGCTCCTCGGAGAGGTACTCCATCTTCTGCATCTCGCCACGCCGCTGCTGGCAGAGCTCCATGATCGTGCCCACGAACTCGCTCGGCGTGAGGATCGTGGTGCCGACGTACGGCTCCTCGATCGTCTCCACCTGGTTCGTGGTCGGCATGGCCGACGGGTTGTCCACGATCCGCACGCTCCCGTCGACCATGAGCGCGCGGTACTCGACGTTGGGCGCGGTGGCGACGAGCGAGAGGTTGTACTCCCGCTCGAGCCGCTCGCGCACGATCTCCATGTGGAGCAGGCCGAGGAACCCGCACCGGAACCCGAAGCCGAGCGCGCCGGACGTCTCCGGTTCGTAGGTGAAGGACGAGTCGTTGAGCCGGAGCTTCTCGAGCGCCTCGCGCAGTTCCGAGTACTCGTCGCCCTCCACCGGG
>JBJTQX010000127.1:0-38563 GCA_046075855.1 Actinomycetes bacterium | reverse complement strand
ACCGGCGGTACGCCGACATCTCGCCGGGCATCGGCCTCGATGCGGTCGAGTGGTTGCAGGCCCACGACGTGGCTGCCGTTGCGAACGACACCCACGTGTTCGAGCCGTACCCGTGCCCCGGGGCGAACCCGTTCCTCTTCCCGGTGCACCTCATCATGCTCCGCGACGTCGGGATGCCCCAGGGTCAGCAGTGGGACCTCGACGCGCTCGCGGCTGACTGCGCGGCCGACGGGCAGTACGACTTCCTGCTGTCGGCCACGCCGATCCCGGTCACGCACGGCTGCGGCGGCATCGTCGCCCCCGTGGCCACCAAGTAGCCCGGACGCACGGGCCGTCCGACCGATGGGAGGGTGAGCATGGCGCGCACGATCGCGGTGAGTGGAACGGCGTCGGGCCTCGGGCTCGCGGTGCGGCAGCGCCTCGAGGCCGCAGGTGACCGCGTGGTCGGGGTCGACCTGCGCGACGCCGAGGTGATCGCCGACCTGTCCACACCCTCGGGCCGCGCCGAGGCGGTGGAGGCCGTGCTCGCGGCCTCGGGTGGTGCGCTCGACGGCCTCGCCTCGGTGGCCGGTGTGGGCCCGCACCTGCCCTCGGACCTCGTGGTGTCGGTGAACGCGTTCGGCGCGCTCGCCCTGCTCGACGGGCTGCTGCCCGCACTGGCCGGGCGTCCCGGTGCTGCGGCGGTCGTGGTGTCCTCGAACTCGATCACGCTCGACCCGACGGTGCGGTCGGACCTCGTCGACGCGTGCCTCGGCGGGGATGAGGGCGCGGCCCGGGCGATCGCGGTCGGCGTGCCCGGCAACACGGCGTACGCCTCCTCGAAGCTCGCGGTCGCCCGGGCGATGCGCGGGCGGGTCGCACCCTGGGGCGAGGCAGGGGTGCGGCTCAACGCGGTTGCGCCCGGGCCGTTCGCGAGCGCGTTGCTCGATGCGTCCCGGGCGGATCCGACCCTCGGCCCACTCGTCGACATGGTGCCCATCCCGCTGGGCCGCCCGGGTGCGGTCGATGAGGTGGCCGCCCCCGTCGAGTTCCTGCTCTCGGAGGCGGCCGCGTGGATCCACGGGAGCCTGCTCTTCGTCGACGGGGGGACCGACGCGCTGCTGCGGCCCGACCTCTGATCGGGCCGCGGTCCGTCCCGATTTCAGGCGGGCAGGAACCCCGAGACCACGACGTGGCGGTCGCCGACCGCGTCGACGGTGAGCGGCAGGCCCGCTCCGGCGAGCTGCGCCTCGATCTCGGCCACCGTGTACGAGGCGCGCAGGGAGTGGGTGAAGTCCTCGACGAGCACCGGGTCGGCGCCGACGGTGTGCTGCACGACGAGGGTCGCGAGCGTCGCCTCGTCCTCGGGCCGACGCAGGTCCTGGACCAGCACGGCGGCGCGGGGGCGCGCGAGCGCAACCGATCGCCACATGGTGAGCGGGTCGGCGAGGTGGTGGAGCAGGGAGTTGCTGATGACCGCATCGAACGGGCCGTGCGCGGCGATCGTCGGGTCGGGCAGGTGCGCCTCGAGGAGTTCGATGCGGTCCGCGATGCCGAGGTCCGCGAAGTGGCGACGGGCGGCGGCCAGCATCACCGGTCCCGCGTCCACGCCGACCATCCGGCACTCGGGGTGGGCGAGGGCGAACCGTGCGGTCACGTCGCCCGAACCGCACCCGAGGTCGAGGACGGTGCCGCCGACGAACGTGGGGAACCGCTCATCGAAGCGGGTGATGACGGCTTGGTGCGGTTCGGAGAAGTCCGCGGCGACGTAGGCCGCGACCTGCGCCGGGGTATCCATGAGCTCGGGCTCGGGCACCCGGTCGATCCTGCTCACCGGCAGGCGTCCACGAACGCGTCGAAGAGGCCCTGCTGGGTGGGGTCCTCGCCCGCCGTGTCCTCGGGATGCCACTGCACTGCGACGCACCAGTGGTCGTCGGTCGTCTCGATGCCCTCGACGATGCCGTCGGGGGAGACCGCGCTGAGCCGCAGCCCGTCGGGGATCGCCGCGATGGCCTGGTGGTGGTGGCAGGAGGCCCTCACCGGACCCGCGCCGAGGATCTGGGCGAGGTGGGTGTCGGGAAGCACCTCAACCTCGTGCACCTCCGCGCCGTCCTCGACCCCGGGTCGACCATTCGGGTCGAGGTCCTCGCGGTCGGAGATGTGCTGGTCGAGCGTGCTGCCCGACGCGACGGCGAGGAGCTGCGCGCCCCGGCAGATCCCGAGCACGGGGATGCGCGAGCGGCGGGCTGCGGCGAGCAGGGCCAGCTCGAACTCGTCGCGCACCGGCGAGACGCCGTAGGTGCGCGGGTGGGCCTCCTCCCCGTAGCGCGCGGGGTCCACATCCCCGCCGCCGAGGAGCAGCAGCCCGGCGCAGCCCGCGAGGATCGCGTCCGCGGTGTCCGGATCGACGGGACGCGGGGAGAGGATCGCCGGCTCGCCCCCGGCCCGCACGACCGCGTCGAGGTAGGCGGTGGGCACCGCCGCGGCCGGGTAGACCCAGCCCTCGACCCGTCCCTTGCGCACCGGGTACGCGGGCACGGCGATGAGCGGTCGCGCGGTCACGACGGGACGCTCAGATCTGCTCGAAGTTGCGGCGCCGTTCCCAGTCGGTGACGACGCGGTTGCACGCGTTCCACTCCTGCCGTGCGGTGTTGAGCAGGTGGTGGTGGACCTCATCGCCGAACGCGGCCCGGGCCACCTCGCTGCCCTCGAACGCGGCGATGGCGTCCACGAGCGTGTGTGGCACGCGGGCCAGCGACCCGTCCGCGTACGCGTTGCCTGCGAACGGTTCGCCGGGCTCGAGGCCCGCCTCGATGCCGTGGAGGCCCGCGGCGATCGTGGCCGCGTAGGCGAGGTACGGGTTCACGTCGGCCCCGGGCACGCGCGACTCCATCCGGAACCCCGCACCGTGCCCGACGATCCGGTACCCGCAGGTGCGGTTGTCGCGACCCCAGGCGAGCGCGGTCGGGGCCCACGACTCCGGCTGGTAGCGCTTGTAGGAGTTGACGTACGGGGCGAAGAGCCACGCGAACTCGGCGCCGGTCGCGATGATCCCGCCGAGCCAGCCCCGCATGGTGTCCGACATGTGGTGGGGCGCGCCCTCGTCCCACATGAGCGACCGCTCGCCGTCCGCGCTCCACACGCTGGAGTGGAGGTGGCAGGACGACCCGACCTCCTCCATCGAGTACTTCGCCATGAAGGTGATGGCACGACCCGCGAGGGCCGCGATCTCCTTGGCTCCGTTCTTGTAGATCGCGTGCCGATCGGCCATGGTGAGCGCGTCCGCGTAGCGCAGGTTGATCTCGTGCTGGCCCTTGCCGGCCTCGCCCTTCGAGAACTCGACCACGATGCCCGCGTCGTTCATGGAGTTGCGGATCTCGCGGATGAGGTACTCGTCGCGGGTGGTCTGGAGGATGTGGTAGTCCTCGATGACGTTCGAGTGCGGCACGAGGTCGGTGTACCCCTTGTCCGCCGCCTCCTCGTACGAGTCGAGGAACAGGAAGAACTCGAGCTCGGCCCCGATGTTCACGGTGTAGCCGCGGGCCGCGGCCCGCTCGATCTGACGGCGCAGGATCTGCCGGGGCGACACCTCGACCGGCGTCCCCGTCTCCTCGTCGACGAGGTCGCACATGACGAGTGCGGTGCGGTCGATCCACGGGATGCGCCGCAGGGTGGAGAGGTCCGGGACCATCCGGAAGTCCCCGTAGCCCTGCTCCCAGTTCGCGTACTCGTACCCGGGCAGGGGCGTCATGTCGACGTCGAGCGCGAGCAGGTAGTTGCAGGCCTCGAGCGCACCCCCCGGTGGGAGCACCTCCTCGATGAAGTACTCGCCGACCACGCGCTTGCCCATGAGGCGACCCTGGAGGTCGGGGAACACCACGAGCACGGTGTCGATCGACCCGTCGGCCACCGCGGCCCGGATCCCGTCGGGGGTGAGCATGCCCTTGGTCATCGTCGCTCCTCGGGGTTCGCCGGTCTCACTCGGGGGTCACGTACGCCGCAGTGATGCCGCCGTCCACGACCAGCTGCGCGCCGGTCATGAACGACGACTCGTCGCTGGCCAGGAACAGGGCAGCCTTCGCCAGCTCCTCGGCCTGTCCGAGACGACCCATCGGGATGTGCACGAGGCGGCGGGCCCGGCGCTCCGGGTCGGCGAGCAGCTCGGCGAGCAACGGGGTGTCGATCGGGCCGGGGCAGAGGGAGTTCGCCCGGATGCCCCGCCGCGCGTACTCGACCGCGATCTCGCGGGTCATCGAGAGCACGCCGCCCTTGCTCGCGGTGTAGGCGATCTGCGACGTGGCCGCGCCCATGAGCGCGACGAAGGAGGCGACGTTCACGATGGATCCGCCGCCGGAGCGCAGCATGAGCGGGATGCCGTGGCGGCAGCCGAGCCAGACGCCCTTGAGGTTGACCTCCATGACTCGGTCCCAGGTCGCCATCGGGGTCTCGGTCGGGCCGCCGTCGTCGGCCGGGAAGATGCCCGCGTTGTTGTAGAGCACGTGGAGCGCGCCGAACTGCGCCTCGGTCGCGGCGACCATCGCTTCGACCTGCGCCTCGTCGGCGACGTCGACCTGCACGGCGAGACCCTCGCCGCCCGCGGTCGTGATGGCGGCGACGGTCTCCCGAGCACCGTCGAGGTTCCAGTCGGCGGCGACGACGCGGGCCCCCTCCCGGGCGAAGAGCAGAGCCGCCTCGCGCCCCATGCCGTTGCCGGCCCCCGTGATGAGCGCCACCCTGCCGTCGAGCCGCCCGCCGTTCCCCGTCACGTCCTCGTCCCTCCTACGATCGCCGACGCACGCTAGGCGAGACGCACGCTCGGCGGCGAAGGTCGGGGGAGGATGCGATGCGGGTCTCGGTGACGATCTCCGGTCTCGCCCGCCTGTTCGGCGGCGACCTCGCGGCCGTCGTGGACGCAGCGCGGGCCGCGGACGCCGCCGGCATCCACCAGATCGTCCTGCCCGATCACCTCGCCATCGGCACCCGCACCGATCGCTACCCGTTCGCGCCGGCCTTCCCGTACCCGCCCGAGGAACCGTGGCTCGAACCCGTCGCGACCCTCGCGGCGATCGCGGCGGTCACCGAACGCATCCGGCTCGGCACCGGTGTGCTCGTCGGTCCGCTGCGGGGCGCGCTCCTGCTCGCCAAGCAGGTCGCCACCCTCGACGTCCTCTCGCACGGACGGGTGGACCTCGGCGTCGGCTCCGGGTGGCAACGGGAGGAGTTCACCGACCCCGGCGCACCCTTCGTGGGGCGCACCGCGCGCCTCGAGGACCAGGTTCGTGCCTGTCGGGTCCTCTGGGAACAGGTCCCGCCGGTGTCGTTCCGTTCCGGGACCGTCTCGTTCGAGGACCTGTGGTGCGAACCGCGGCCGGTCCAACCCCGGGTGCCCGTCTGGTTCGGCGGCGATGCTTCGCTCCGCACGGCGGAGCGCATCGTCGCGCTCGGCGACGGGTGGCTCCCGGTCGGCGTCGCCCCCGACGCGGTCCTGGCCGAGGGCATCGCGAACCTGCGGATCGCGTGTCAGCAGGTCGGCCGCGACCCGTCGACCATCGGCGTGCGGGCCGGGTTGCCGGTCGCCCTCGACGCGGTCGGCCGGGTGGACCTCGGCGCGACCCGGTCACGGGCTGAGGAGCTCGGTGCGCTCGGGGTGACGACGGTGTCGGTCGCCCTCGGTCGGTTCCTCGCCGGTCCGGCCGACGTGCGGCCGTTCCTCGCCGACCTCGGTGCCGCGTTCGCCGCCTGAGGCGCCCGCCGCGTCACTCCGCGCTGAAGAAGACGTTCTTGACCTCGGTGTAGTGGTCCATCGCGTGCGGGCCCAGCTCCCGGCCGAGCCCGCTGTGCTTGTACCCGCCGAACGGCGTCTCGGTGCGCACGCTGCGGTTCGAGTTCACGCTGAGCACCCCGGTGCGGATGGCCCGGGCCACCCGGATCCCGCGTCCGAGATCACGGGTCCAGAGCGATCCGGAGAGTCCGTACGGCGTGTCGTTCGCGATCTCGATCGCGTCGGCCTCGTCGTGGAACGGGATGATGCTGGCCACCGGACCGAAGATCTCCTCCCGAGCCACCCGCATCGAGTTGTCGACGCCGGCGAGCACCGCCGGAGTGAGGAAGAATCCGTTCGGATCGCAGGCGCTCGGCACCTCGCCGCCGGTGACGAGCTCGGCGCCCGCGTCCACGCCGAGACCGACGTAGTCCTGGGCGATCCGGCGCTGCGCGGCCGAGATCATCGGGCCGAGCTCGGTGGCGGCGTCGAGTGGTGCACCGACCCTCAGCGCCCGGGTCGCGTCCGCGAACCGGGCCACGAAATCGTCGTACACCGTGTCCTGCACGAGGATCCGGCTGCGCGCGCAGCAGTCTTGGCCGGTGTTGCCGAACACCGCCATGACCGTCTCGTCGGCCGCCCGCATCCAGTCGGCATCCGCGAACACCACGCTCGCGCTCTTCCCGCCGAGCTCGAGCGACACGCGGGCGATGTTGTCGCTCGAGGTGCGCAGGATGTGCGCGCCGGTGGCCGTCTCGCCGGTGAACGAGATCTTGGCGACCCGGGGGTCGCCGGTGAGCAGGTCGCCGATGGCCCGGCCCGGACCGGGTACGACCGACACCGCCTCGGGCGGCAGCCCGGCGTCGACGAGGACCTCACCGAGCAGCAGCGCGGTGAGCGGCGTGAGGGAGGCCGGCTTGATGACGATCGGGTTGCCCGCCGCGAGCGCGGGGGCGGCTTTCCACGAGGTGATGAGGAGCGGGAAGTTCCACGGCACGATGAGCGCGCACACCCCGACGGGTTCGCGCAGGACCACGTCGAGGCCCGGCTCGGAGACGGGGATGACCTCCCCGAGGTACTTGTTGACCGCGCCCCCGTAGTACTCGAAGGTTGCGGCCGCAGCCTCCACCTCCCAGCGGGCATCGCCGATCGGCTTGCCCGCGTTGCGGGCCTCGAGCACCGCGAACTCCTCGGCCCGCTCGCGGATGCCGGCCGCGACCCGGGCCAGCGTGCGGCCGCGCTCGGTGGCCGGCGTGCGCGGCCATGCGCCCTCGAATGCCCGGGTCGCCGCGGCGAGCGCGGCGTCGAGGTCGGCGGGTCCGGCCTGCGCGACCTCGGCCATCGTGGCGCCGGTCGCCGGTTCGAGGACCGGCGCCGTGCCGCCGTCGGTGGCGGGCGTCCGGGTCCCAGCGATGAGGAGGTGCTCGACCATGGCCCGAACCGTACCGCCGCGCCGATCCGCGACCGCACCGGACGGTACGGGTGTGGGATGGTTCCGAGGTGCCGGTTCTGGGTTCACGCCGATCGCGAGGTGCCTGGGCGACCGCGTCGGTTGCTGTGCTCCTCCTCTCGGTGCTCGCCCCGTTGGTCAGCCGGACACGGGCGGGGGCGGCGCCTGCGATCCGCTGGCGCGCCTGCGCGGATGCGCCCGCCCAATCCTGCGGGCGCCTCGCGGTTCCGCTCGACCCGATGGAACCGGACGGGCGTCGCATCGACCTCGCGCTGCGTCGGATCCCGGCATCCCGGCGGGCCGGGCGGATCGGCACGCTCCTCGTGAACCCGGGGGGACCCGGGGCTTCGGGGGTGGACATCGCCTCCGAGGTCCGTTCGAGGCTGCCGGCTTCGATCCGCGCCGCGTTCGACGTGGTCGGCTGGGATCCGCGGGGTACGGGGCGTTCGGCGCCGGTGCGGTGCGGCCGGGACCTCGACTACCTGTTCGCGCCCGACACTGCGCCGGACTCCGCGGCCGAACGTGACGATCTCGAGCGGGCCGCCGATCGGTTCGCGGCCGGGTGCGCTCGGCGCAGTGGGGACCTGCTCGCGCACGTCTCGAGCTTCGACACCGTGCGGGACATCGAGGCGATCCGGGCCGCGCTCGGCGAGCGGCGGATCTCCTACCTCGGGTACTCGTACGGCACGCTGCTCGGTGCGCTGTACGCGCAGGCCCACCCGGACCGGGTGCGGGCGATGGTCCTCGACGGTGGGGTGGATCCGTCGATCCCACCCGACCGGATGCTCATCGAGCAGGCCCAGGGGTTCGACGAGGGGCTCGCCCGGTTCGTGCGGTGGTGCGACTCCACGCGGTCCTGCGCGTTCTCGGGGGTCGATGAGGGTGGCACCGCCGCCCGCTACGAGCGGGTGCGCGCCGACATCGACGCGCACCCACGTCCGATCGGGGGCCGTCGCTTCGGTCCGACGCAGCTCGACCTCGCCGTCGGATCTGCGTTGTACTCCGGTCGCGATGCGTACCCGCTGCTCGCCGAGTCCCTGGCGGCACTGGATGCCGGTCGCCCGCAGTCGCTCCTGCAGCTCGCCGATGCCTACGTCGGACGGACGGGGAACGGGCGCTACGACCGATCCTGGGGGGCGTTCATGGCGGTGTCCTGCCTCGACGGCCCGGCCATCGGCGGTCCGGAGGTGCTCGCCGACCTGTCCGCACGTGCCGCAACCGAAGCGCCGGCGTTCGGGGCCGCCAGCGTCGGGCTGGGTCAGCCCTGCGCGACCTGGCGGGTCCGGCCGGTCCAAGCGGCCGCCGCACCGGTGCGCCCGGTGGGCGTCCCGCCGGTGGTGGTCATCGGGACGAAGGGCGATCCGGCCACCCCGCTGCGCTGGGCCGAGGGGCTGGCGGAGCAGCTCGGCGCCCGGCTCGTGGTCGCGCCCGGGTCGCAGCACACCTCGTACCCGGCCGGGGACGACTGCCTCGACCCGATCGTGGAGCGCTACCTCCGTACAGGCCGTACGAGGGCCGGCACCGTGGACTGCTCCTGACCACCGGATGCGGTGACAACGGGGGAGGGGGGTAACCTGACGACCCGTCAGATCAGTGGCCCGCCGCCCTCGGAGGATCGATGACCACCACCGCCCCGGAGCCCACCTCGACCGAGACCACGGCCGAGATCCCGATGATCGTCTCGGTCGATGACCACGTGGTCGAGCCGCCCCACCTCTGGGAGACCTGGCTGCCCGAGCGTTTCCGGGATCGGGGTCCGCGCATCGAGCGCCACGGGCTCGCCGGCCTGAAGTTCCTCGGGGGAACCCAGTACGAGTACCAGCTCGACGACGACGCGCCGCCCTGCGACATCTGGTTCTACGAGGACGGCATGTACCCGCACAAGCGGCACGTCGCTGCAGTCGGCTTCCCCCGCGACGAGATGGGGCTCGTACCCATCACCTACGACGAGATGCGTCCGGGCTGCTTCGACCCGAAGGCGCGCATCGCCGACAACACGATGAACCACGTCGACGTGTCGCTGTCGTTCCCGACCTTCCCGCGGTTCTGCGGCCAGACCTTCCTCGAGGCCAAGGACCGTGAGCTCGCTGAGGCCTGCGTCTACGCGTACAACGACTGGATGGTGGAGGAGTGGTGCGGCGACTCCGGGGGTGCGCTCGTGCCGTTGCCGATCATCCCGCTCTGGGACGCCGGACTCGCGGCGGCCGAGGTCCGGCGCAACGCGGCCCGCGGCGCGCGGGCCGTGTGCTTCAGCGAGATCCCGCCGCACCTCGGCCTGCCCAGCATCCACTCGGGTGAGTGGAACCCGTTCTTCGAGGCGTGCCAGGAGACGCGCACCGTCGTGTGCATGCACATCGGTTCCTCGTCGCGCATGCCGTCGACCTCGGCGGACGCCCCGGCCGCAGTGCAGGCGACCCTGTCGTTCGGCAACGCGATGTCCTCGATGAGCGACTTCCTGTTCTCCGGAGTGCTCGTGCGATACCCCGAGCTGAAGCTCGCCTACTCCGAGGGGCAGATCGGGTGGGTGCCGTACATCCTCGAGCGGGCCGACGACGTCTGGCGCGAGCACCGCGCGTGGGCGGGCGTGAAGGACACCATCCCCGAGCCGCCCTCGACCTACTACTACCGGCAGATCTACACCTGCTTCTTCCGGGATCGGCACGGCATCGACTCGCTCGACAAGGTCGGGATCGACAACGTCACGTTCGAGACCGACTACCCGCACACGGACTCGACGTGGCCGGACACCAAGCAGGTCGCGACGGAGCTCATGGGGCACCTGTCGCCCGAACTGCAGTACAAGATCGTCCGCGGCAACGCGATCCGCATGCTCGACCTCGACATCGTCTGACTGCGTCCGGTGCACGCCCACCGTTGGGTCGAGCTCGAGGGCCCGTCGAACTTCCGTGATCTGGGTGGGCTGCCGACGCGTGACGGCGGCCGGGTGCGCACCGGCCTGCTGTACCGCAGCGATTCACTCGCGCTGCTGAGCGAGCAGGACGTGACGTACCTCGTGGGCCGAGTGGGCTTGCGACGGGTCGTCGACCTGCGGTCCGCGCCGGAGATCGAACGTCACGGTCAGGCCGACCTCGGGATGGCGGGCATCGAGATCGTCCATGCGCCGATCGTCGACGAGACCCGGGGCGAGCAACGGGGGATCGAGGATCCGTCGCGCCTCACCCTCGACCGCATCTACCTGCTCATGCTCGATCGGTTCCAGGACCGCTTCGGCGCCGCAGTCGCGGCCCTGATCGATCCGGAACACCAACCAGCGGTCTTCCACTGTGCCGCGGGCAAGGACCGTACGGGGCTCATCGGCGCGCTCATCCTCGAGACCTGTGGGGTCGAGCGAGGCCTGGTGGTCGAGGACTTCCTCCTCACCAACGGGCGCATGGACACGATGATCGATCGCCACCGGGTCCACGCGACGGCCCGGCGTGCTGAGCCGGAGATCGAGCGCCAGACCCTGTTCCCGACCGCGGAGAACGTCGCCTCCACCCTCGCCGGGATCGACGAGGCCCACGGCGGCGCCGCGTCGTACCTCGAGCGCGCCGGTCTCGGACCGGACGGGGTCGCCGCGCTCCGTACCCGCCTCGTCGACGACGCGGGTGCGGATTGACCCGCCCCCATCCGTAGACTGCTCGGCCGATGGACCTCCGCTACTCCGACGTCGACGAGCAGTTCCGGGCCGAGCTGCGAACGTGGCTGACCGCCGAGCTGCCGAAGCTCCCGGCGCAGCCCGCACGGGACGACTGGCAGGCCCGTCGGGCCTGGGACACCGACTGGCAGCGCCGCCTCTTCGACGCCGGGTACGCCGGCATCAACTGGCCGGAGGAGTACGGAGGTCGCGGGGCCACACCGAGCCAGCACCTCGTGTTCCTCGAGGAGACGACCCGGGCCCGCGCCCCCTACGTGGGGGTGAACTTCGTCGGACTGCTCCACGCCGGGCCCACGATCATCGCCGAGGGCACCGACGAGCAGAAGCGCGATCACCTGCCCCGCATCCTCCGGGGCGACGAGGTGTGGTGCCAGGGGTTCAGCGAGCCGCAGGCCGGATCCGATCTCGCGTCGCTGCGCACCAAGGCGGTGCGTGACGGCGACCACTACGTCGTGACGGGCCAGAAGATCTGGTGCTCCTTCGGACAGATCGGCGACTTCGGAGAACTGCTCGTCCGCACCGATCCCGACGCACCCAAGCACCAGGGCATCACCTGGCTCGCGCTGCCGATGGACCTCCCCGGGATCGAGGTGCGTCCACTGCGCACGATCCTCGGGTCGAGCGAGTTCGCCGAGTTGTTCCTCGACGAGGTGCGGGTCCCGGTGTCCTGCCGCATCGGGGCGGAGAACGACGGGTGGCGGGTCACGAACGTCACCCTCTCGTTCGAGCGGGGGACCGCGTTCGTCAGCGAGATGGTCGACGCCATGCGTCTCGTCGACGACCTCGCGCCCCACGTCTCCGACCCGGCGTACCGGAGGGAACTCGGACATCTGGCGGCCGAGCTGGACGGGGTGTGGGCGCTCACCCGGCGCAACGTCACCCAGGCCGCCCGGACCGGGGTGATGGGTCCGGGCGCCATGATGATCAAGTGCGCCTACTCGGAGCTGCACCAACGGCTCGGGGAGCTCTCGCTGCGCATCCTCGAACGTGACGCGCTCGCCGTCGACGTGGTGGGGGAGTTCGTCGAGGAGCGCCTGCGCACACTCGCGCTCACCATCGCGGCCGGCACCTCCCAGATCCAGAAGAACATCATCGGCGAGCGCGTGCTGGGTCTCCCGAAGGAGCCGGTGCGATGAACTTCGACCTCACCGACGACCAGGTCGCGCTGCGCGACGGCATCCGCAGCCTCCTCGAGGGGCGGTTCCCGATGGAGCGGGTCCGTGACGGCTTCGACCGTGCGGCCTTCGACGAGCTGGCCGAGGCCGGCGTGTTCTCCCTGCGGGCCGACGGGTTCTCGTGGCCTGACGCGGTCATCGTCTACGAGGAGTTGGGGCGGGCCTGCATCCCGGGACCGCTCGTGGACTCCTTCGGGGCCACCGTCATCACGGGCGTGGTCGAACCACGTGCGGGCCGGACGACCTGGGTGGAGCACCTCGAGTCGCTCGACCGGTTGCTGGTCTTCTCGGCTGAGGGTGTGCACGCGGTCGACCCGCAGTCGATCCGCCGCGGCGCGGCCGAGTGGCCGCTCGATCCGCTCACGCCGGTGACCCCGGTCGAGGCACTGCCGGTCGGCGAACCCGTGGGGAGTGCGGACGACGCGTGGCGATGGTGGCAGGAGGGTGCGCTGCTCACCGCAGCGTTCCAGGCCGGCCTCGCCGCGAGCCTCGTGGAGCGGTCGGTCGCCTACGCGCAGGACCGCGAGCAGTTCGGTCGGGCCATCGGATCGTTCCAGGCCGTGAAGCACCTGTGCGCGGAGATGGCGGTGCGGGCCGAGGTCGCCCGGGCCTCGGTGCAGGCCGCGGCCTGCGTGTTCGAGGATCCGTCGGCCGGGGATCCGGTGCGGGCGGTGAGCGGGGCGAAGGTGCTGGCCGGCGACGCGGCCATCCTCAACGGCCGTCAGGCCACGCAGGTCCACGGCGGGATGGGGTTCACCTGGGAGGTGGATGTCCACCTCTACCTCAAGCGGGCGTGGGTGCTCGACACCCGGTTCGGCTCGGTGGACGCGCACGCCGACGCCGTGGCCAGCACCCTGCCGGCCGGCGGCTGACCGCAGGCCGGGACGACGGTTCCCCGTTCAGGCGGGGCGATGCAGTTCGACCCGACGGTCGAGCAAGCGGGTGATGGTCTCAGCCGGTGCGGGTGGGGCGAGGAGGTACCCGCAGGCCGAGTCGCACCCGATGGATCGGAGGGCCTGCAACTGGTCCTGGGTCTCGACGCCTTCTGCGACCACGCGCAGGCCGAGCATGAGCGCGAGGTTGCGGAGCGCCGACACGATCGCGGTGTCGTCGCGGTTGACCGCGAGGCCGGCCACGAACGACCGATCGATCTTCAGGGTGTCGGCCGCGTACCGCCGGAGGTAGAGCAGCGAGGAGTACCCGGTGCCGAAGTCGTCGATGGCCAGAGAGCATCCGTACCCGCGGAGCTGCGCGAGCCGGGAGGCGATCGCGGGCTGGCGTTCGATGAGCGCGGTCTCGGTCACCTCGAGGCCGACGGCCGATGGCGGCAGGCCAACGGCGGTGATCACGTCCTGCACGTCGTCGACGATCGACGGTCGAGCGAGCTGCCGTGCGGAGACGTTCACCCACATCGTGGCATCACGGCGGCTACCGAACCCCCACTCGAGGGCCTGCTGGGTGGCGGTGCGGAGCACCCACTCGCCGAGCGCCACGATCGCGCCCGACTCCTCAGCGACCGGGATGAACTCGGCCGGAGGCAGGAGACCGCGGTCCGGGTGCTCCCACCGCAAGAGCGCCTCCGTCCCGATGACTCGGCCCGTGGTGAGCTCGTACACCGGCTGGTAGTGGAGGCGGAGCTCGGATTCGCCGATCGCCTGTCGCAGCGCGTTGCGGATGGCCAGCTGCGACAGCTCGCGTGACCGTACGCCCTGGTCGTAGACCGCGATCCGGTCCTTCCCCTCCGACTTCGCCACGTACATCGCGGCGTCGGCCCGCTCGAGCAGCTCCTCGGCACCGACCTCGGCCTCGCCGACGGCGAGCCCGATGCTGACCGTGAGGTGCAGCTCGCGTCCGTCCACGGTGAACGGCTTGGCCAGCTCGCGGCGGATCCGCTCGGCCAGTGCACGGACCTCGAGCATCGATTCGAGCTCCTCCGCGCAGACGACGAACTCGTCACCGTGCAGCCGAGCGACGGAGTCGCCCCCGCGGACGACCTGCTCGAGCCGGCCGGCGACCTCGACCAGCAGTCCGTCGGCCGCCCGGTGGCCGATGCTGTCGTTCACCGCCTTGAAGTGGTCGAGATCGCAGTACATCACCGCGACCACGCCGTCGCCGCGCGCGGCCCGCCCCAGGGCCGTCGTGAGCCGATCGACGAGCAGCGTCCGGTTGGGCAGGCCGGTGAGATCGTCGTGCAGAGCCCGACGCGCCAGTTCCTGCTCGGCGAGGTGGCGGTCGGTGACGTCGTGGAAGTGCAGGATGACCCCATCGACCAACGGATCGTCGGTGCGGTTCAGCAACGTCGCGTCGAGCCAGCGCCACGTCCCGTCGGCGTGGAGACCCTTCACCTCGACCCGGTGGGTGAGTCCCGGCTCCGCGTAGGTCGCATGCAACGTCTCGTTCCACCGGGAGAGGTGGTCGGGGTGGATCACCTGCTCCCAGGTCATCTGCCCCGCGGCCTCGACGGTCCAGCCCGTCACCCGCTCCACGGACGGGCCGACGTACGAGAGCTGCTCACCCTGTCGGGGGAGGACGAGGACGACGTCGGCGGCTTGGTGCAGCAGCGCTGCGAGTCGGGCGTCGCTGCGCGCCGCGGCGCGGCGGGCCTCCTCGCGCGCGCTCACGTCCCGGAAGTGGAGGATCGTCCCGACGACCCCGCTCGTGGGATCCGGCTGCCACCACTCCGCCTCGAACCACCGCCAGGTCTGGTCCGCGTGGCGCCCGCGGATGAGGATCGGTCCGGCGTGTCCGGCGGTCGAGGCCTCCCGACGGTGCTCGAGCACGAGCTCGAGGTCGTCGGGGTGGATCCAGTCGGCCGCCATGCGCCCGACGAACTGCTCCGGGGAGATGCCGAGCACATCGGCGATGGCCGGGCTCGCGTAGGTCACGCCGTGGTCCGGGACCACGACGATGGCCGCGTCGGAGGAGTGGCGAAGCAGTGCCTCGAGCAGCGCAGCGGTGGTGGCATCGGTGCTGTCCGAGGGATCCGGGGGGATCGGCGGCATCCCCACAGGGTACCGGTCGGCGCGGGGTCTCCGACCGGGCGCGTCGCGCCGCCACGTGGCAGGCTCGCCCGATGGATCGAAACGCGGACCTCACCGGACGGGTCGCCCTCGTGACGGGGGCGTCACGGGGCCTCGGCGCCGCCACCGCTCGCAACCTCGCCCAGCACGGCTGCGACGTGGTGCTGACCTACCGCAAGCGGGCTGAGGAGGCGGAGGCTGTGGCGGATGCGGTGCGAGCGACCGGGCGCCGCGCGTGGCTGCACCGGGTCGAACTCGGGGAGGAGGAGTCGGTGGATGCCCTCATCGCCGCGATCCGGGACGAACCGGGACGAATCGACATCCTCGTGGCGAACGCCGCGGCCACCTCGTTCCGGTCGTTGCTCGACGCCGAGCGTCGTCACGTGGAGCGCACCTTCGCGATCTCGGTGACCGCATTCCTCCAGCTGGTCCAGGGCGTGGTGCCGCTCATGGGGGAATCCGGCGGGCGCATCGTCGCGGTGAGCGGCGCCGACACGCGCACCTGGATCCCCGGGCACGGGCTCCTCGCTGCCGCGAAGGCCGCGATGGAGAGCATGGTGCAGTACCTGGCCTGTGAGCTCGCGCCGCGCGGGACGACGGTCGTCGGGATCTCGCCGGGGTGGTTGGACGGGGACTCCATCCAGATGATGCTCGGCCCGTTCTACGAGACGGCGATGGCGGCTGAGCGCGAGACCCACCCGATGCGCCAGACGGTGTCGCCCGACGAGGCGGCCGACACGATCGCCATGCTCTGCGGTGACGCGGCCCGTTGGCTCAACGGATCCACGGTCGAGGCCGACGGCGCGGGCATCTTCGCTCTCCTCGGTCGGTACTCGGTGATGGGGGCGAAGGTGGCGCTCGCCCAGCGCCCCGACCTCGATGCCGGCGACGCCCCGGCCGTGCCGCTCTGAGGCGGGGCCTCAGGTCCAGGCGACGATCGGACCCGCCGCGGCGATGAGGTCCGCGGTGCGGGTGAGGTCCACGTCCTCGCCCCACGGCTCGATGCGCACCGGAGCCTCGAGCGCGTCGACGACGCGGGCCACCTCGACGGTGGTCGGATCGACCGGTGCCGGGAGCACCGCCGTCGCGTGCCGCCCACCGAGTGCCGCGGCCAGGGCCAGCGCGGCGGCCGCCCCCTCGCGACGCCACGCCGGGACCACCACCTGACCCGGAGCGTCGGTCGGGAAGGTGCGGGCGAGCCAGAAGCCGACGGGACCGGGTTCACCGGTGACGATGCCCCCGGGTGGGATGCCGCGCTTGAGGTCCATGACCGCTCGGGCCGGGTGTCGCGGGCGGTCCTCACTCACGTAGCCGGGTCCGGCGACGGCGGCGATCACGTCGAAGAACGGAGGGCGCGTGATCGGCGTGGCGGCGACGGGCACCCGGAGGTCGTCGAGGGCGCGCGGGTCCACGTGGAGCACGGGCCGTGGGATCGTCGCCTCCGGCACCTCGAGCGGATCGAGTCCGACCGCCAGCACGAGGTCGATCCGGTCGAGCGCAAGCAGCGTGAGGTCGTCGCGCTGCAACCCGACGGTGCCCAGGTGGTGCGGGTCGTCCCAGGGGTAGACGCCCTTGGCTCCCCAGGTGTTGGCCACGCCGATCCCGGCGCGGGCCGCGAGCCGGTGGAGCGCGTCGACTGCGTCGAACGCAAGCACCCCGGGGCCCGCGAGCACGGCGAGGCGAGCGCCGTCGGGTACCTCGGGCGCGGGGGCGGGCGGCGGGGCATCGGGCGTGCGTCGGATCGCCCGGGCGAGCGCACCCGGCACCCCGACGTCGTCGAAGGCGGCGGCGAGCGCCGCTGAGGTCGGTCGCAGCAGGTCGCCGAGGGACTCCACGCCGCCCATGTTCGCACGGCCGGTAGGGTCGGAGCGCATGGCCGAGGACGCGATCGCCGGTTCGGAGGAGGGTGCCGCGGTCGTGGCCCTCGACGGCCGCGCGGTGGGGCGACGCGGCGCAGCGACACGGAGGCGGATCCTCGACGCGACGGCGTCGGTGCTCGAGCGCGGCGGCCTGCGGGATCTCCGCGTCGCCGACATCGCCCGCCGGGCTGGTTGCTCCCCCGCCACCTTCTACCAGTACTTCCGGGACGTCCCCTCGGCGGTCCTCGTCCTCGCGGAGGAGGCGGGGGAGGGGGCCGAGCCCCTCGCGGCGCTCCTCGAGAGCGACTGGAGTGCTCCGTCGGGTCCCGCGTCGGCCCGTGCGCTCGTCGACGGGTTCCTCGACTACTGGGATGCGCACCGGGCGGTGCTCCGCACGCGCAACCTTGCGGCGCAGGAGGGTGATGCGAGGTTCCGCGACGTCCGGAACCAATCGCTGCGTCCGCTCACCGAGGGGCTCGCCCGGATGCTCGTCGGCCCGGACGGCTCGCCGCGCACGGACGGGGTCACGCCCTACGCGGCGGCGGCCGCGCTCGTGGCGATGCTCGAGCGCATGGCCGCGTTCCACGGCGACCTCGAGGCGTACGGGCTCCAGCGCCACGAGGTCGTGGAGACCACGGCGCACATCCTGCACGCCACCGTCACGAACTGAGCGGGGTCCCCGTCGCCCGGGCCGGGTGCGCGGTGAACTCGACCTCGCGCCCGAGCACCGCTTCGAGGAGGCTGCGCTTGCGACGGGCCCCCCAGATCTCGAGTTCCGGATCCCCGCTGGTCGCGAGCCGCAGCAGCACGAGCGACGGGTTCACCGCGGCGGTCAGCCCCTCGACGACCCCGTGCCGGCTCCGATCGAGCCCGTCGGCCACCCGCAGGATGGCGGTGAGCACGCGGCAGCGGGCCAGTTGGGCCTCGTCGAGATCGCCGGTTCGGGCGTCGGAACGCACCTCGCCGCGCCGGTGCCAGCGGACCACCGCGATGAGCATGGCCACCTCGTCGGGATCGAAGCCGCGCAGGCCCCCGTGGCGGACGAGGTACGCCGCGTGCTTCTCGTGACCCTCGTGGGCCACGTGCTCGCCGATGTCGTGGAGCAGCGCGGCGTGGGTCAGCAGCTCCCGGTCGCGGCCATCGAGTGCGTGGATCGCCGCGGTCGCGTCGAACAGTTGGCCGGCGAGCGCGGCGACGTGCTGTGAATGGGCCTCCGGCCAGGAGCAGCGCCGGGCGAGGCCGAGCACCGAGCCGGTGCGGATCGAGCCCGCACCGACGCCGAGCTCCTCGGGCTCGTGCTGGGCGATGGCGTCGAGCACGATGCCCTCGCGCAGTGCCCAATCGGAGATCGTGAGCTCGGTGAGGCCGAACTCCTCGAACACCGTACGCAGCACCACGATGCCCGCGGAGATGAGGTCCACCCGCTTGGCGTCCATCCCCGGGATGGCCCGCCGGTCGGCTCGGGTCCCCCGGGTGATCGGCCGGTACAGGGCGAGGACGTCGTCGAAGCGGACCACCGACTGGTTGAGGCTCGTGGGCGCGGAACCATCGCGGGCGATGGCACACATCGTCGCGATGGATTCGAACGTTCCGCTCGAGCCCACGGCGACTCGGGGTCGGTACGAGGCCACGGTCTCGGCGACTGGACGGAGCACCTCGGCCACGTGGTCCCGCATCGCCCGCCGCTGTTCGCGGGGGAGCGGATCCTCGGTGACGTAGCGGGCCGACAGCCGGCCCACGCCGAGCCGTTCGCTCGTCGACCAGAGGAGGCCGGCGTGGTCGCCGACGCTGACCTCGAGGCTGCCGCCGCCCAGGTCGAAGCAGACTGCGGGAGCCGGCTCGAGCACGACGGCTGCGCGCACTGCGGTGAAGATGAGGCGCGCCTCCTCGAGTCCGTCGATCACGTCGACGACGACTCCGGCCTCACGTTCGATGCGGTCGACGACGGCGTCCCCATTGGCGGCGGAGCGCAGCGCGCTCGTCGCGCGGGCGTGCACCTCCGTGGCGCCGGCAGCCTCGGCGAGCTTGCGGAACCGGCGGATGCAGGCGACGGCCGCGTCGGCCGCCGCATCGGAGATCCGCCCGTCCCGGGTCACCTCCTCGCCGAGTCGGAGCATCTCCTTCTCGCGGACCGTGGCCGAGAAGGTCCCGTCCGCATGGACGTCGGCCACGACCATGTGGAACGAGTTCGATCCGAGGTCGAGGGCCGCGATGCGCACGGGGCGACCGTACCGCCGGTACGCGGTCGGGGCGGGCACCAGCCCGCGACCTAGGCTCGGCGCATGGCCACCCTCATCCTCCTGCGCCACGGGCAGAGCACCTGGAACCTCGAGAACCTGTTCACGGGATGGGTCGACGTCGACCTGTCGCCCCGCGGCACCGAGGAGGCGGCCCGCGCCGGAGCCCTGCTCGTCGAGGCCGGGCTCCTGCCGGACGTCGTGCACACCTCGCTCCAGCGACGAGCGATCCGGACCGCGGAGCTCGCGCTCCACACCGCCGATCGGCAGTGGGTCCCGGTGCGGAGGTCGTGGCGCCTCAACGAGCGTCACTACGGCGCGCTGCAGGGCAAGGACAAGCAGCAGACCGCGGCCGAGTTCGGGATCGACCAGGTGAAGGTCTGGCGGCGGGCCTACGCGGTGCCCCCGCCGCCGCTCGCGGACGACGACCCGGGGCACCCGCGCTTCGATCCTCGGTACGCCGAACTGCCGGCTGACGTGCTGCCGGCGTCCGAGTGCCTCGCCGACGTGGTGGCCCGCATGCTGCCGTACTGGTACGACGGGATCGTGCCGGACCTCGTGGCCGGACGCACGACGTTGGTCGCGGCGCACGGCAACTCGCTGCGCGCGCTCGTGAAGCACCTCGACGGCATCTCGGACGAGGACATCGTCGACCTCAACATCCCGACGGGTCAGCCGTTGGTCTACGAGTTCGACGATCGCCTCGCGGTGCAGGGGCGGCGGTACCTCGATCCGGAGGCGGCCGCCGCGGAGGCCGAGCGGGTCGCGCGGCAGGCGGGCTGACGGGTCCGATCAGTCGGCGGGCGGCTTGACGCTCACCGCGAGGGTGAATCGGCTCACCAGCACGGGCTCATCGGTCACCGCGTCGCGCCAGTCGGTCTCGGCCACGTAGAGCTCGAGTGAGCCGCCACCGCTGCGGGGACGCTCCGACACTTCGACGATGGTCGTGGTGCCCCGCAGCACGTCGCCGACCCGTGGCCATCGGGTGTAGGTGAAGCCCTGCTCGCCGTGGAGGATCGCCCGACCGGGGCCGCGGAGGCGATCGATCGGCAGGCCCGGGGTCGGTTCGCCCTCGCTGGCGATGGTGCCCCAGTGGTGCATGACGAACGGGTAGGTCGGCGGAACCGGCGCATCGTCCGCGTCGTAGACGGGATCGTCATCCATGAGCGCCCGGGCGAACACGCGCACCGGCCCGCGTTCGATCCGCACGGTCTGGATCCCCGTGGTCCGGCCCACGAGCTCGGTGATCGCCACGTCGTCTCCTCCCGCTCCGGCGTCGAGGCTACCGGGCGCCCCGGCGCGGCCCGTCACCGAGTGCGGGGTGGTCGCGGTGCCCCGGCCGCCGGGGCGGCTCTGGCAGGCTGCTGGGGTGCGGATCACCTTCACGGGCCACGTCGGGATGTTCCTCGAGACCGAGGGCGGCACCATCCTCTGCGATCCGTGGTTCAACCCGGCCTACTTCGCCTCGTGGTTCGTGTTCCCGCGCAATGACCGCTTCGACGTCGACCGCATCGCGCACCCCGACTACCTCTACGTCTCCCACCTCCACCACGACCACTTCGACCCGGAGTTCCTCCGGCGCCACGTGGACAAGCGGGCGAAGGTGCTGCTCCCCGCCTTCCTCGTCGACCGGCTCGAGGTCGCACTGCGCGACTGCGGATTCACGGAGTTCATCCACACCGAGCACGGCGTCCCCGTGGACCTCGGCGGGGTGGAGGTGGCGATCCTCGCCATGACCGCGCCGGCCGACGGTCCGGCCGGGGATTCGGCCATCGTGGTGGGCGACGGGAGCGCGCGCATCCTCAACCAGAACGACGCCCGACCCCGCGACCCGGCGGAGGTCGCCGCCCTCGGTCCCTTCGACGCCCACTTCACGCAGTTCTCCGGCGCCATCTGGTACCCGATGGTCTACGACTTCCCGCCCGCGGAGATGGATCGCCTCGGGCGGCGTAAGCGGGAGGATCAGACCGTGCGGGCGCTGGCCTACATCCGCGAGGTCGGGGCGCCCCACGTCTTCCCGTGCGCGGGTCCGCCCTGCTTCCTCGACGACGACCTCTGGACCCTCAACGACCTCGAGGACGACCCGGCCAACATCTTCCCGGACCAGCCGTGGTTCCTGCGCCGTCTGGCCGAGGAGGGCATCGCGGGCG
Organism: Actinomycetes bacterium; assembly: GCA_046075855.1. Taxonomy (GTDB): domain Bacteria; phylum Actinomycetota; class Acidimicrobiia; order IMCC26256; family IMCC26256; genus IMCC26256. The sequence continues at coordinate 17,274 of JBJTQX010000127.1, read as the reverse complement.
GCGAGCTCCTCGTGCCGGGCACGGAGGTGGTCCTCGACCGGGGATCCTGTGAGGTCATCCAGCCCACCGGTGACGGATCGCCGGATGCGATCTTCGCGGACAAGCGGGCCCACCTCGAGGCCTACCGGGCCGATGTCACCGAGTTCCTCGCCGCCGCGCGCGCGTCCTGGCCGCGTCACGTGGTCGACGTCGTCGCCGAACTGCGCACGTGGTTCGAGCCGTTGCTCGAGCTCGCGCCACTGACCCGGGCCGGGGTCGGCGGCCCGGTGCTCCTGCGGCTCACCGACGATCCGTCGACCGACCCGCAGCCGCTCGACGTGGTCATCGACTTCCCGGCCGGGATCGTCCGCACCGCGTTGCCGGCCGACACGTTCGCGTACTCGCTCACGCTCGACCGGGCGCTCGTCGAGTGGTGCATCCTCGAACGGGCTGAGGACTGGGTGAACGAGATCTTCCTCTCGGCCCGCTTCCGTGCACACCGTGAGGGTCCGTACAACGAGTACATCTACACGTTCTTCAAGTGTCTGTCCGTGGAGCGGATGGCGTACTGCGAGGGCTACTACGCGTCGCGTACGACGGGCGAGGAGACCTTCCGTTGCGGCGCGTACGAGGTGCAGCGCCGTTGCCCCCACCTGCGCGCCGACCTGCAGCGATTCGGCACGCTCCGGGATGACCACGTGCTCCACTGCCAGGTCCACGGGTGGGAGTTCGACCTCGAGTCGGGACGGTGCCTCAACGCGGACCTGCCCGAGCACCGCATCCGCTCGCGGCGCGTCGACTGAGCCGCCGCGTGCTCGTCGATCTCCACGCCCACACCGCGCCGCGGTCGAACTGCTCGCGCACGACGCTCGAGGAGCTCGTGGCGAGCGCGCGCCGCCGGGGACTCGACGCGCTCTGCATCACCGAACACGACGTGCGCTGGCCCGATGCGGAACTGGCCGACGCGTCGCGGGTCCTCGGGTTCCCGCTCATTCCAGGGGTCGAGCTCTCCACCGATCTGGGTCACGTGCTCGTGTTCGGTCCGCTCGCGCGTCCGCTCTGGCTCGGTTACACCTTCGAGCAGCTCGTGGAGGAGGTGGAGGACACCGGGACCGCGCTCGTCCTGCCGCACCCGGTGCGAGCCGTTGCCGGGGAACGCGCCCGTCGCGCCGGTCGGCGCCCACCCGACGCGGCCGAGGTCGCACGTTGGCCCCAGTGGCATGCGGTGCACGCGGTCGAGGCCGCGAGCACGCAGACCGTGGCCTCGGAGCACGGGTTGACCGCGGCGGCGCTCGAGGTCGCGCCGCGTCCGCGGGTCGCCGCGAGCGACGCGCACGGTCCCGACCTCGCCGGTCGGTACGCGACCCGATTCGCGGTCGAGGTGCGCGACGCTCTCGGCCTCGCTGCCGAGATCCGCGCAGGTCACGTGGACGCCGTGCTCGTCGAGCCCCAGTGAACGACCGGGGTCGCGGGGCGCGGCACGGGTACGCTCCGACCTCGACCCGACCCGAGCGGGGTCGGCCCACGAAGGGGAAGTCCCATGGGTGACGCCGTCATCGTCTCGACCGCCCGCACCGCGATCGGCACGTCCCGGAAGGGGACCCTCGCCGACCTCGCCGCCTCGGACCTCGCGGTCGCCGCGATCGGTGGCCTCGTCGAGCGCGCCGGGGTCCCGGTGGAGGAGGTCGACGACCTCCAGATGGGCGAGAGCCTCCAGGGTGGCGGCGACCTCGCCCGTTACGCCGCGGTCGAACTCGGCATGCTCAACGTGCCCGGGGTCGCGCTCAACCGCCACTGTGCCTCGGGGATGGCGGCGGTCCAGGGCGCGGCGGCGAGCATCCGCGCCGGGATGGACCGGGTGGTGATCGCAGCCGGGACCGAGTCGATCTCCACGACGCCCGGGTCGATGAAGCGGATCCTCCCCGGTGACGAGGTGGGTCCGTGGATGTCGGGCAGCCACCCGGAGACCCCCGACGCGCCGGCGTTCGACATGTCGATCACCGTCGGGTGGAACACGGCGCAGCGCGCCGAGGTGAGCCGCGAGGCGATGGACGAGTGGGCCTACCACTCCCACATGCGCGCGGTGCGGGCCATCGACGAGGGCCGGTTCGAGGAGGAGATCGTGCCCCTCGAGGTGACCCGGCGGGACGGTACGACCGTGACGTTCGCGGTCGACGAGCACCCGCGCCGCGAGACGACCCTCGAGAAGCTGGCCTCGCTCAAGCCGCTGCACCCGGAGATCGAGGGCTTCAGCATCACCGCGGGGAACTCCTCCGGACTCAACGATGCCGCGGCGGCGCTCATGGTCGTGGACTCCGACTACGCGCGGGCTCACGGTCTCGAGCCGTTGGCGGTCATCCGGTCGTGGGCCAGTGCTGCGCTCGCGCCGCGGGACACCGGCCTCGGTCCGGTGTACGCGGTGCCGAAGGCCCTCGAACGGGCGGGGCTGACCGTCGGCGACCTGGACCTCGTCGAGATCAACGAGGCCTTCGCCTCGATGGCGGTGGCCAGCACCCGGCTGCTGGGTCTCGACCATGGGATCGTCAACGTGAACGGTTCCGGCTGCAGCCTCGGCCACCCCATCGCGTGCACGGGCGCGCGGATGGTCATCACCCTCGTGCACGAGCTGAGGCGGCGGGGCGGCGGCCTCGGGGTGGCGAGCATGTGTGCCGCCGGCGGGATGGGCTCGGCCACCGTGCTCGAGGTGATGCCCGGCTGAGCCGGGCCGAACCATGGACGCCGACCTCTCGTTCGCACTCGAACTCGCCGACCTCGCCGACGCGGTGACCCTCGCCCGCTTCGGCGCGGCCGACCTCGCGGTCGAACGCAAGCGGGATACCACCCATGTGACCGACGCCGACCGCGCGGCCGAGCGGGTCCTGCGCGAGGCGATCCTCGCCCGTCATCCGCACGACGCGATCGTGGGCGAGGAGTTCGGGGCCGAGGGGGATTCGGGGCGGCGGTGGATCCTCGACCCGATCGACGGGACCGCCAACTTCCTCCGGGGCATCCCGGTCTGGGCGACGCTCATCGGCCTCGAACGGGACGGACGCGTCGAGGTGGGCGTGGTCTCGGCCCCGGCGATGCCGCGCCGGTGGTGGGCCGCGCGCGGGGAGGGCGCGTACTGCGACGGTCGCCGGCTCGCGGTGTCCGAGGTGGCCGAGCTCGCCGATGCGCAGCTCTGCTACGCGGACCTGCCGTGGTGGGAGGCCTTCGGGATGGGCCCGCAGTTCCTCGCTCTCATGCACGCGGTGTGGCGGACCCGCGGGTTCGGCGACTTCTGGCAGCACATGCTCGTGGCTGAGGGCGCCGCGGACATCGCGGTCGAGCCGATCGTGAACCTGTGGGACCTCGCAGCGATCCAGCCCATCGTCGAGGAAGCCGGGGGTCGGTTCACCGACCACGCCGGGAACCCGACCCCGGCGGGTGGCAACGCGGTGAGCACGAACGGTCGGTTGCACGAGGCCGTGCTGGGCTACCTCCGCGCCCCGGCGGGCTAGCCTCGCCGGACCGCGACGACCCGGAGGCGACCACCGATGGCACTCGAGATCTCGATCAACCGTGAGGTCTGCATGGGATCGGGCAACTGCTCGTTCTGGGCGCCGGGCGTGTTCGACCTCGACGACGACGGGGTCGCGGTGGTCGTGGACCTCGACGCGGCGCCCGAGGACAAGGTGATCCTCGCCGCCCAGGGATGTCCGACGCAGGCCATCGCGATCTCCCGCGACGGCGAGCGCGTGGTCTGATCCTCAGCGCCAGGCGCAGGCGGCTGCCGATTCCGCGCCGCACGCCCGGCACCGCGGCGCGTCGCCGGTGGCAGCGGCGAGGCAACCGTCGATCGTGGCGGCCAGCACGTCACCCATGAGCGGGTGCAGTCCGATGGGTGCGGTCACGAGGAAGGCAACACCGGGGTGGCGCGCCGCGGCCTCGGCGGTGAGCTCGGGGATGTCCCGGCGCCAGTGGTTGCCGGGGAGGAGGAAGAACGGGCAGACCACGACCCGCTCCGCGCCGCGGGCCACGCACCGGTCGAAGGCTTCGCCGATGGTGGGCTCGGCCAACTCCATGTGCGCGGCCTCGACGATCCGGTAATCGCCGCGAGCCGCGAACTCTCGGGCGAACCCCTCGAGCAGACGGTTCGACTCGGCCCGGCGGGAGCCGTGGTCGACGATGACGAGTCCGGTCTCCATGGGTCCCATCGTCACGGATCCGTGGCGCCGGTCACGAACCGGCGCTCAGCGGGCGCCGCGGATGAGCGCACCCGGGCGGGCACCCTGGTCCGCCCCGTTCCGGAGGGTCACCGTGCCGTCGGCGATGGTCGCCACGTAGCCCTCGGCCCGCTGCACGAACCGACGGGCCCCGGCCGGGAGGTCGTGGACCATGACCGGGGCACGCAGGCGCAGGTGCTCGTGGTCGATGAGGTTGAGGTCGGCACGCAGGCCGACCGCGATCCGTCCGCGGTCCCCGAGTCCGTAGAGGTCGGCGGTGCGGGCGGTCAGCTTGTGCACCACGGTCTCGAGCGGGATCCCGTCGACCCGATCCCGGGCCCAGTGGGTGAGCATTGAGGTCGGGGTCGACGCATCGCAGGTCGTCCCCGCGTGCGCTCCACCGTCGCCGAGGCCCCAGACCGTCGACGGGTGCACGAGCATGGCTCGCACCGCATCGAGGTTGCCCTCGGTGAAGTTGAGGAGCGGCCGCATCACGAACCCTCGGCCGTCGTCGGCGAGGACGGCGTCGTAGAAGACGTCCATCGGTTCGCGGCCCTCCCGGGCCGCGATCGCCGCGATCGAGCGGTCGGGCGACGGTTCGTAGTCGGGCGGATCGGTGAGCGGGAACGCCCGGGCCGGGTCGAGGAACTGCCGCATCACCTCGTCGGGCTCGCGCGCCTCGGCCACGAGCGTTCGGCGCACCTCGGGATCGAGCATGCGCGCCACCCGCTCCTCGAGCGGGAGGATGCCCACGGGACCCCATGATGCGCAGTAGGCGAACGGGTGGACCGTCTGCAGGCCGAGCAGGAGGTTGACCGGTCGGCCCGCGACCTGCGGGTGCACCCGGGCTCCGGTCGCGACGGCCTCCGCGCTGAGGTCGAGCATGCGCCGCCACGCGTCGGGGTCGTGGTCGTTCTGGGTGAGCGCGAAGGACACGGGGCGTCCGCACGCCGCGGCGAGGCGCCGCATCCAGTCCATCTCTCGGTCCGGTGCTGCGAGGTCCTCGCCGAGCGCGCCGGCCGGTGCGAGCTCGAAGATGCCCGTCCCGACCGCGGCGAGCGCCCGCCCGATCCCGAACAGCTCGTCCTCGGCCGCGAACGTTCCCGGCACCGGTTCGCCGTCGATCGCCATGTGGGCGATGGTGCGCGAGGTCGAGAAGCCGAGCGCGCCGGCCTCGATCGCCTCACGGACGATCATGGCCATGCGTTCGATGTCGTCGGCGGTCGCGGGCTCGTTGCGCGCACCCCGTTCGCCCATCACGTACGCACGGACTGCGCCGTGGGGGATCTGCGTGCCGACGTCCATGATCTTCGGGACCCGGGCGACCGCGTCGAGGTACTCGGGGAAGGTCTCCCACTCCCAACGGATCCCCTCGCTCAGGGCGGCCCCGGGGATGTCCTCGACCCCCTCCATGAGCTGGATGAGCCAGTCGTGACGGTCCGGGGCGGCCGGGGCGAACCCCACCCCGCAGTTGCCCATCACGACGGTGGTCACCCCGTGCCAGGACGACGGCGAGAGCGTCGGGTCCCAGGTGACCTGCCCGTCGTAGTGCGTGTGGATGTCGACGAATCCCGGCGTGACGATCAGCCCGTCGGCGTCGATGGTCTCGCCGGCCAGCGTGCCCGCGAGCGCACCGGGTTCGGCGATCTCGGTGATGCGGCCGGCGTCGAGCGCGAGGTCGGCACGGCGGGCCGGCGTGCCGGTGCCGTCGATCACGGTTCCACCGGTGATCACGAGGTCGGTCATGGCGCTCCTGTCGTCGGTGGCGAGCCTAGGCCGCGTGCCGCGGGGATGCGCGGGGGGCGGGGCTAACGTCCGCGCCCGTGGGAGGGGATCCGGTGCGACGTTTCTGGCTCCTGCTCGCGGGGATCCTCGTGCTCGCCGCCGGGTTGCGCGTCGCCTACGTCCTCGGGGTGGCCGACGGCTTCAACCGCGAGCGGTTCTACGACGCGGCCTACTACGAGCTCGAGGCCCGGACGGTCGCGCAGGGCAAGGGGTTCGCCGACCCGTTCCGGCTCCTGCCCGGCGCCGATCACGCCATCGTGCCGGCGGCCGACCACCCCCCGCTCACGGTCCTCGTGCTCGCGCCGGTGGTGCGTGTGTTCCCCGGGCAGCTGCCGCTCCGGTTCACCAGCGCGCTCGCGGGCCTCGGCGTCGTGCTCCTCGCCGCGCTGCTGGCCCGGAGGGTCGCGGGGGACCGCGCTGCGCTCATCGCCGCGGTGCTCGCCGCGGGCTACCCGTACCTGTGGGTCAACGACGGGCTCATCATGAGCGAGTCGTTCACCGGGGTCTTCGTCGTCGGTTCGCTGCTCGCGGTGTACTCGGCCGCGGAACACCCGCGCGTCCGGTGGCGCTGGTGCCTCGTCGGGTTCCTGGGCGGCATCGCCGCGCTGGGACGGGCCGAGCTGCTGCTCCTCGTCCCCCTGCTCATGGTCGGGGTGCTGATCGGGCGGCGGGTCGACGGGTGGGCGGTGCGGGTCGCGGCGACCGCCTGCGCCGGGCTGACGATGCTCGCGGTGCTCGCACCCTGGTTCCTCTACAACGCAGGGCGTTTCGACGAACGCGTGCTCATCTCGACCAACGACGGGCTCGCGCTCGTCGCGTCGAACTGCGACGAGACCTACTCCGGACCGGCGATGGGCCTCACGATCCTGGCCGGTCCGCCCTGCCTGCCCGACCCGGTACCGGGGGACCAATCGGTGGTGGCCAAGGAGTACCGGCGGATCGGGTTCGAGTACATGGGGGACAACCTGGATCGCCTCCCCCTCGTCGTCCTCGCCCGGATCGGGCGGGACTGGAGCCTGTTCCGCCCGGCCGACATGATCGATTGGAACCTCGCGGAGGGCCGTCCGGCGTGGATCACGCGGGCCGGTCTGTACTGGTACTACCCGATGCTCGCCGCTGCCGTGGTCGGAGCCGCGCTGCTGTGGCGACGACGGCGGTGGGTGTGGCCGCTGCTCGTGCCCCCGATCGTCGTCACCCTCGGCACCGTGCTGGCCTTCGGGCAGACCCGATTCCGGGCCCCGGCCGAGCCGGTGCTCGTGGTGCTCGCGGCGGTCGCGCTCGCGGCGGTCGGTCGTCGCCGTCGAGCACCGGAGACCGCCGAGACCGCCGAGACCGTGCCGGCCTGACCGCCGGTCCCGGGATCAACCCCGCAGCAGCGCTCCCGGTCGCGCCGAGATCCCGTCGGGGACCACCTCGCCGTCGAGCCGGATGGGCGTGCCGTTCACCAGCGTGTGGGTCATGCCGAGGGGCGCGTCGGCGGTGAGCCGCTCACCGTCGGCCGGGAAGTCCCGCACCCGCCGCAGCGGGCCGGGCGCGACCGTCGAGGGGTCGAAGACGGTCACGTCCGCGGCCATGCCGACCTCGAGGCGCCCGCGCCCACCGGGGGCGTCGAGCCCGAACACCGACGCCGGTTCGCCGGTGAGCTTGTGGATCGCATGCTCGAGCGAGATCTCGCCGCGTTCGCGCACCCAGTTCCCGAGGAGGTCGGTCGGCATGCACGCGTCGCAGAGCTGGCTCACGTGCGCGCCGGAGTCCATGAGCCCGAGCAGCACACCCTCCCGCCCGAGCAGCCACGCGATGGCCGCTTCGTCATCGTTGGCCAGCACGCTGTTGAAGCGAGTCTCGAGGCCATCGGCGATCGCGAGGTCGAGCATGGCGTCGAGCGGATCCGAACCGGCCGCGGCCGCGAGGTCCACCACCCGCTGACCCACGGAGTCGGGCCGGGTCGGCGACTCGGCCACGGACAGCGCCTCCCAACGGAGGCGGATCGCCGTGCGGTTCGTGAGATCCTCGGCGGCGATGCGGCGCCAGGCGGGATCCGCGAACCGGTCGAGGCGAACGGCGTCGGGCTGGCCCATGAGGTCGCGGAACGCGGGGGCCATGTTGAAGGTGAACGGCTCGCGCAGGTTCATCTGGAACACCAACGGTCGCACGGAGATCTGGGGCCACACCTGACCCCCGGCGGCCCGGTCCGCGTCGTTTTCCTCGATGATGCGCTCGTGGTAGGGGAAGCCCGTCACCGTGAGCAGGGCGGTCCAGGTGAGCGGACGCCCGACGCGACGCTGGAGCCCGTAGAGGTCCGCGTGCTTGATGCGCTCGCCCGGGAGGAGCGCGATCACGCCCCGACCGCGGGTCCGCAGGGGCTGGAGCAGCGCCTCGAGCTCGGCGAGATCGGCGAGACGGGACGGCACCGGCCGGCCGCCGTCACCCGAGTGGGTCGCGGAGGACGAGGACGCGAACCCCATCGCCCCGGCCTCGAGCGCGGCGTCCACGAGGGCCTGCATGGCTCGGAGCTCATCGTCCGTGGGCACCTCACGTTCGTACCCGGCTTCGCCCATCGCGTGCAGTCGCACCGCAGTGTGCCCCACGTAGCAACCGAAGTTGAGCGCGGTGCCGCGGCGGGCCACGGAGGCCAGGTAGTCCGGGAACGATTCGAAGTCCCAGGGAATGCCGGCCTCGAGCGTCGCGAGATCCATGTCCTCGACGTGCTGGAGCGTCCGGCCGAGCAGCGCGCGATCCTCGGGTCGGCACGGTGCGATCGAGAAGCCGCAGTTGCCGGCGATCACGCTCGTGACCCCATGGTGGCTCGATGGGGTGAGCGCGTGGTCCCAGAACACCTGCGCGTCGTAGTGCGTGTGGATGTCGATGAACCCCGGAGCCACCACCTGCCCGCCCGCGTCGAGGGTCCGGCGTCCGTCGAGGCGTTCGCCGATCTCGCTCACGACGCCGTCCGTGACGGCGAGGTCGAGCGGACGGCCGGGCTGGCCGGAGCCGTCGACGAGGAGGCCACCACGGATGACGAGGTCTGCGGTCATGGACGCATTCCACCACGCGGTCCGCGGCTGCGCACCAGTCGGCCCGGAGCAGGTCGGTAGGCTCGGGGTCCCATGGCGTCCGCACCGGCCACCACGCGCGAGCCGTCGGCTCCCCCCGACCCGACGTCCCGCCGCACCCTCGCCCTCGCCGCGATCGTGGCCGTCGTCGCCGTCGGGGTGATCCTGCGCGTCGCCGTGCGCAGCGATCTCTGGCTCGACGAGGCGCTCACCGTGAACATCGCCCGCGTGCCGCTCGGCGACCTGCGGGCGGCCCTGCGGGTCGACGGTGCGCCGCCGCTCTACTACCTGCTGCTCCACGGTTGGATGGCCGTGTTCGGTGAGAGCGACGCCGCGGTGCGGGCGCTGCCCGCTCTGCTCGGCGTGGTGGCGATGCCGTTGGCTTACCTGGCCGGACGTCGGATCGGCGGAACCGACAGCACCGAGGCCCACCGGATCGGGCTCATCGCCCTCGTGCTCATGGCTGCCTCGCCCTACGCGATCCGGTACTCGAGTGAGAACCGGATGTACATCCTCGTCATCGATCTGGTGCTCCTCGGCTACCTCGCACTGCACCGGGCGCTCGACCGTCCCACCCTCGGTCGTCTGGCTGGGGTTGCGGCGGTCGTCGGGGCCCTCCTCCTCACGAACTACTGGTGCCTCTACCTGGTCGCGGTGGTGGGCCTCATCACCCTCGTCCGGGCCGTGCGCGGCCCGGAGGCCGAACGCGGCGCGGCGCGACGGGTCGCACTCGCCATGGTGGTGGGAGGGCTGGCGTTCCTGCCCTGGCTGCCGACCTTCCTCTACCAGTCCGCACACACCGGTACCCCGTGGGGCGTCGCGATCGCGCCGACGACCGCGTTCGCCTACACGGTCCTCGACTTCGGCGGGTCGAACTTCGCGGAGGGCTGGCCGCTCGCGATCCTCCTCTTCGTGGTCGCCCTGCTCGCCCTGTTCGGTCGCGGCCGCGACGCGCGCCACGTCGATCTCGACCTCCGCACCGTGCCGGGTGCGCGGTGGGAGTGGTTCGTGGGCGCGGCGTCGTTGGGACTCGGGCTGACCCTGGCCTACGTCTCGGGGACCGCGTTCCAGACTCGCTACTCCGCCATGTGCTTCCCGCTCTACCTGCTCGCGGTGGCCCTCGGGTTCGCCTGTTTCCGGGATCGGCGGGTCCAGGTCACGCTGCTCGCGCTCGTCGTCGCGATCGGGTTCGTGAGCGGGATCCGCAATGCCCGCACCGATCGCACGCAGGCGACCGAGGTCGCCGCGGCGATCCGGGCCGGATCGCGGACCGGGGACGTCGTCGGGTACTGCCCCGATCAGGTCGGCCCCGACGTGGCCCGGCTGCTGCCGGCCGGTACGGGGTTGCGGCAGTACACGTACCCGGCACTCGACGGGCCTGAGCGCATCGACTGGGTGGACTACGAGGAACGGAACCGACGCGCATCGCCGGCCCGGTTCGCGCAGGCACTGCTGGACCGGGCGGCAGGGCGCACCATCTGGATCGTGTGGTCCGGCGGGTACCGGACCTACGGGCTCCAGTGCGAGCGGGTCATCGACGAGTTGAACCGTGCGCGCTCGGCACGGACGACGGTGGTGCGCCCGGACCGTCAGGTGTTCGAGCACATGGGACTCGACCGGTTCGCCCCATGACCGACGGTCTGCGACGGTTCGCGCGCGAGGACGTCATCCCGGTCATCGCACCGTGGGTCGCGTCGAAGGCGATCGTCGGGGTTGGGATACTGCTCGCACGCGATCTCCTCGACCACCTGCGGGCTGCCCCGCGACCGGTCGCGGCGGTGCAGGGCCTGTTCGCGTGGGACGCCGCCTACTACCGCGACGTGGCGCAGGGCGGATACGACGCGGTGGAGCAGGCAGGCCTGCGCTTCTTCCCGTTGTTGCCCCTCGTGGCGCGCGGGTTGGCTGCGCCCCTGGGCGGTCGCGTCGGTCCCGTCATCGTCCTGCTCGTCTGGACCGCCGCGCTCATGTACGGCGCGCTCCTGCACCGCTTCGTGGTGGTCGAGACGGGCGACCGCGCGCTCGCCCGTCGCTCAGTCTGGATCGGGCTGCTCGCCCCACCTGCGCTGTGTCTCGTCCTCGGGTACGCCGAAGCAGTGCTCGCCCTCGCCGCGGTCGGCGCGTTCCTCGCGGCGCGGCGGGGGCACTGGTGGTGGGCGGCGTTCGCGGGGTGCGCCGCGGCGTTGGCCCGCCCGACGGGCGTTCTCCTCGTGCTGCCGCTCGCCGTGGAGGCGTACCTGGCGCTGCGACGCGGCGCGACCGAAGGACGCGGGCGCGTGGGGATGGTGGCTGCGGTGTTTGCGCCGGCCGCCGGCCTTGCGACCTACCTCAGTTGGTCGGCCGTGGCCGGCAACGGGTTCACTGAGCCGCTGAGCATCCAGTCCTCGGCCCAGTTGCGCGGCGGGTTCGTCCCGCCGTGGACCAGCCTGCACGGTGCGCTCGATGCGCTCGGATCGGGGGACCGGCTCGGGTCGGGGCTCCACCTCGTGTGGGCGATCGTCGTCCTCGCCTGCGTGGTCGCCGCCGCCCGCCGGCTCCCTGCCTCGTGCACGGTCTGGGCGGCGGCGAGCATCTTCGTCGCGCTGTGCGCCCCGAACCTCGACTCCTTCGAACGGTACGCGCTCGTGACGTTCCCCGTGGTCGTGGGGGCGGGGGTCATCACCGCCCGCCCGCGCGACCTGTTCCCCGCGGTCACGGTGCTCGCCGGCGCAGGGTTGCTCGGGGCGACGGTGCTCGCCGCCATGGGTCGCCTCGTCCCCTGATTCGGGGTCCGGGTACCGGGGTCGGCGGCCTCCCCCCGGGTAGGCTCCCGACCCGTCTCCCAGCCCCCCACCGTCGAGGATCCGATGTCCGAACCGTCCCGTTCCGACGCGCACGAGGTCGTCATCATCGGGGCCTGCCCCGCCGGTCTCACCGCGGCCTACATGCTCACGAAGCGGGGGCAGACCGCGAAGATCCTCGAAGCCGACGAGGTGGTGGGAGGGATCAGCCGGACCGTCGTGGCGGACGGGTGGCGGTTCGACATCGGCGGTCACCGGTTCTTCACGAAGGTGAAGCCGGTCGACGACCTCTGGTTCGAGATCCTCGGGGCCGAAGAGTTCCTCCGTCGGCCCCGCATGAGCCGGATCTTCTACCGCGGCAAGCTCTACGACTACCCGATCAAGCCGGTGAACGCGCTCCGCAACCTCGGGCTCATCGAGGCGATCCGCTGCGTACTGTCCTACCTCTGGGTGCGGGTCCGACCGCCGAAGGACCAGTCGTCGCTCGAGGGTTACATCGCCGCGAACTACGGCTGGCGGCTCTACCAGCACTTCTTCAAGACCTACAACGAGAAGGTCTGGGGCGTGCCCGCCTCCGAGCTCTCCGCAGACTGGGGCGCCCAGCGCATCAAGGGCATGTCGCTCTGGTCGGCCGTCTGGGAGCCGATCCGGGCGCGGACCTTCGGCCGCAGCCGGTCGAAGGGCAAGCAGATCACCAGCCTCATCGAGGAGTTCAACTACCCGAAGTACGGCCCCGGCCAGATGTGGGAGCGGTGCACGGAACTCGTCACCGAGGCGGGCTGCGAGCTGACCTTCGGGGCTCGGGCCCGACGCATCCGGCACGAGGGCGGCCGGGCCGTGGAGGTCGTTGCGGACGTGCGGGGGGAGAGCCGCTCCTACCCCTGCACCGAGGTCGTGTCGACGATGCCGATGGGTGCGCTCCTCAAGGCCATGGACCCGCCTCCGCCGGCTGAGGTCATCGCGGCGGCCGATGGGCTCACCTACCGCGACTTCATGACGGTCGCGCTCGTGGTCCCGCAGGAGTACTCCTTCCCCGACAACTGGATCTACATCCACGATCCCGACGTGAAGGTCGGGCGCGTGCAGAACTTCGGTTCCTGGTCGCCCTACCTCGTGAAGGAGGGCCGGACCTGCCTCGGGCTCGAATTCTTCGTGAACGAGGGGGACGACACGTGGACCCGCTCGGACGCGGACCTCATCGAGCAGGGGAAGCGCGAGCTGCAGCAGCTCGGACTCGCCGACGCATCGAAGGTCGAAGCGGGGTACGTGGTGCGGATGCCCAAGGCCTACCCGGTGTACGACGAGCACTACAAGGACAACGTCGACGTGCTGCGGGGCTGGATCGAGCAGCACGCGCCGAACGTGTACCCGGTCGGTCGCAACGGGATGCACCGCTACAACAACGCGGACCACTCCATGTACACCGCCATGCTCTCGGTCGAGAACATGTTCGGTGACCACCACGACGTCTGGTCGGTGAACGTTGAGGAGGAGTACCACGAGGAGGCTGGTCCGCAGGGCGGGTCCTCGGGCACCGGGCGCGACGCGCCGGTGCTGCCGCGGGAGGCCATCGATGCCGCCGCAGCTGCCCGCCGGGGGGAGCAGTGAACCGCATCCTCGTCATCACGCCGACCTACCAGGAGGCGCAGAACGTCGAGGAGTTCCTGCGTCGGGCCCGGGTCGCGCTGCCCGAGGCGACGATCCTCGTGGTCGATGACAACAGCCCGGACGGCACCGCCGACATCGCCGAACGGATCGGGGCCGAACTCGGGGGCATCGAGGTGCTGCGCCGCCCGGTGAAGGCGGGGCTCGGCAACGCGTACCGGGCGGCCTTCACCATCGGTCTCGCCCGCGGGTACGACGTGCTCATCCAGATCGACACCGACCTCTCGCACGATCCGGCGGTGCTGCCGGAACTCGTGGCCGCGCTCGACGCGGGCGCGGACCTCGTGATCGGATCCCGGTACGTTCCGGGCGGGTCGATCCCGCACTGGCCGGCTCGTCGCCGGGCCCTGTCGAAGTACGGCAACGCGTACACCGGGTTCATGCTGCGCACCGGGGTCGCGGACGCGACCGCCGGGTACCGCGCGTACCGGGCCGAGACGCTGCGGGCCATCGACTACGCGAGCACCCGCTCGAAGGGCTACGGCTTCCAGATCGAGACGGCCTACCGGGTCTCCCGGGCCGGGCTGCGCATCACCGAGGTCCCGATCGCGTTCACCGACCGGGTCCGTGGCCACTCGAAGATGTCGCTGGCCGTGATGACCGAGGAGATGGCCCTCGTGTCCCTCTGGGGACTGCGGGACCGGGTGCGTGGTCACCGCTGACCGAGCGGGTGCGGGCCGGCTCGCTCAGAGTCCCGGTGGCCGTGGGATGCGCGTCCCCTCCGGGCACGGTTCGCCCCGGGGGCGCGGCGTGAGCAGCTGGTAGATCCCGTCACCGAAGGTCCCGTCGACGCAGAAGTCGCGGGCGAGGACCCGGCTCGACTCGAGGCTGCCGAACCGCCGGGAGTCGTTGGGTTCGGACCAGTCCTTCCAGATCGACGACAGCACGACGATGTCGGCGGACCGGAGGTCATCAGGCATCCGCGAGCCGTCGCGGTTCGCGACCCCTGGATCCATCTCGACGAAGTAGGTCGCGGGCGGTCGGTCGGGGAGCAGGTAGTAGAGGTAGGCGTCCGAGTACGGGGTCTTGCGGAGGTCGTTCGTGCCGACGAACAGACGATCGCCGGGCTGCGACACCATCTCGATGCGCGCGAGCAGCGACTCGGCTGCGTGCTGCACCTCCGGTCGCCCGTAGTAGAAGAGACGGCCGCGGTGGGTGATCGGGACCGCGATGCGTCGGTGTCCGAAGGTCTGGGCGGTGTAGTCCGCGTAGATGCGCACCGTGTAGTGCGGGATCACCGCGCCCACGAGCAGCAGGCTCGAACCGATGCAGATCGCGATCCGGGACCGACCGCCGGCCGAGCGGCGAACGAGCCGCCACGCCTCGGCGAGCGCGACGGGGAGGAACGCGACGGGCACGCACGACACCCAGGCGAGGTGGGCCGAATCGACCCGCTGGACCGCCTGCGGGAGCAGGCCGAGGCTCAGGGCGCCCACTGCGAGCAGCGCTCGGGCCTCGAAACGGGTGCGGTCCCGTCGCACTGCGAGCGCGCCGATGATCAGGAGCAGCGCGATCGTCGCGAGCAGCAGCCAGAACCAGACCGCGAGCTGGGCCGGTGTGCTGAGCGGCGCGGGCCACCGGGGCAGCTGCTCGACCCCGAGGCGCTGGAGGATGGAGTCGAGTCGATCCCACGGCGGGGGGACGGGGAGGCGTCGCCCACCCCGGAGGAACACCACGGGGTCGAGGACCATCCCCCGGAACACCGTGACCGGGCCGGCCGTCGCGAGGTGGACGAGGTACGGCGACACCCCGATGGCCCCCCCGAGCAGGAGCCGGCGGTGGTTGGCCCGACCGAGGCCCCAGGTCGCGGCGGCCCCGGCGAGGGCGGCCGCGACGACGAGGTCCAGGCGGAAGGTGAGGCCGAGCCCGAACAGCAGCCCGGCGGCCAGGGACCACCCGAGGGCGGGCGTCCCGGGGGTCGTGCGGCGCCGAGCCTCGAGGGCGACGAGCAGGCCGAGCGCGACGAGCGCGACCCCGCCATCCCAGGCGAGCGCGGTGAGCCCGATCGGCGGGACGACGATGAGGATGGTGAGGGTGCCCACGGTGAGCGAGGGGATACGCCCCCAGTACCGGGCGATCCCGGCCGTCGCGGCCACGATCCCGAGTTGCTGCAGCAGCGCGAACCAGCGCTCAGTGGCGAGGGAGACCCCGAAGACCCGGTAGACGCCGGCGAGGGCCCAGAGGCTCCCGGGGCCGTAGAGGTGGAGGAAGTCGGCGTTCGGCCGCAGCCCGTGCAGGACGAACTCGGGGAACGCGAGCATGAAGCCCTCCTCCATGGGCGGACCCTGCGCGCGCAGGAGGCCCCGGAGGGGGATCGCGATCACGGCGAGCAGGCTGATGACCACCAGCCAGTCGCCGAGGTGGTCACGGCGTCTGGAACGGGGTGCGGCGGGTGCGCCGCCCGGCGTCATCTCCCGGCGCGGCGCGGTCGACGGGCGATCGCGAACAGCACGGGGGTCGTGTCGTCGACCTCGTCGGCGAGGAAGAGGTGGGTGTGGTCGAGTCCCGAGCCCACGCCGCTCACCTTCGATCCGAGCGCCCGGTACACCAGCGGCAGCGCGTGCTCGTAGCCCCACACGTAGGCCTTGCGGGGTACGCGGTGCCGGAGCTTGAGCACGTCGAAGCGGAGGAGCTTCTCGCCGCTGGCCCGCCGGGTGGCGAAGTCGGCCTGCAGCACCTCATCCCCCTGGAGGCCCTTCACCTCGACGTCGTCGAAGAAGAGGCGCAGCATCGACGCGAGCTGGGCCTGCTCGAACAGGTACACGTGGAAGGGGTTCTCGAAGTCGGCGGGGCGGTTCGGCGTGAGCACGAACACGGTCCCGTCGTCCGCGCAGACCCGGGCGATCTCGGCCACGTGGCGCTCAGGATCGGTGAAGTGCTCGATGATGTGGGAGGAACACACCGCGTCGAAGGAGCCGTCGGCGAACCCGAGGCGACCCCCGTCCATGCAGGCGGTGTCGATGCGGTGTTCACGGGTTCCGGCAGGCCCCCACTCGCGGGCCGCGAGGATCGCGGTGTCTGCGCTGTAGTCGATCCCGAAGAGGCGGCGGCCCGCGCCTGCGAGGGTCACGCTCTCATCGCCGACGCCGCACCCCACGTCGAGCACGGTTCCGGAGCCGAGGCGAGCTGCGACCTCGCGGTACCCAGCCTCGTGGAGGGCCAGGAGTGAATCGGGCGTGCGGCCCTCCATCGGTCGTTCGCCGGTCAGCTTCACGCAGCGCTCCTCGGTGGCGGAGGGATCGTGGCCGGGGGCCGATCCGTGGTTCTGCCCCTTCCGGGGCGCTCGTACACTAACGGCTCGGAACGGGGGTTCCGGCCGCATGCGGGGTGTCCGCCCGGTGCGGTTTCGGGGGACGGCGGCCACGGGGTGAGCCGTAGGCGAAGGGACGAGCCGGTGCTCGAGAGCCGACGCGACGTGGTGTCGAAGATGGGTGACCTTGCGGCCGAGGCCGGTCTGGAGCGCGTCGCCATGCTGGCGTGGCGCGACCTCGAGGACCCGGAGGCCGGTGGTTCGGAGGTCCACGCGTCGACCGTGGCCTCGTTCTGGGCGCAGGCTGGCGTCGAGGTCACGATGCGTACTTCGTTCGCGCCGGGTCACCCTCAGGTGTCCTGGCGGGACGGGTACCGCGTCATCCGCAAGGCCGGGCGCTACATGGTCTTCCCCCGTGCGGCGTTCAGCGAGATGATGGGCTGGCACGGCGGTCGGGACGGGCTCGTCGAGATCTGGAACGGCATGCCGTTCATGTCTCCGGTCTGGGCCCGCACCCCGCACGTCACCTGGCTGCACCACGTGCACGCGGACATGTGGAA
>JBJTQX010000126.1:0-8960 GCA_046075855.1 Actinomycetes bacterium | reverse complement strand
CGCAGCATCTCCTCCACCGCCCCGGCCCGCAGGCCCGGATCCTCGACCACCGCCCGCCAGTCCTCCGGCCGGGCCGCCAGCTCGAGCAGGCCGACGGCGATCGAGTTGCGGGTGGTCTCGCTCCCGGCGGCGACGAGGAGGCTGAAGAACATCTGCTGCTCGAGTTCGGTCGTCTCGACCGCGCCCGATGCGCCGGCCACGAACGCCGAGAGCATGTACTCGCCCGGCGCGCCGCGGGCCTCGGCGATGCGGGCGGTGGCGTACGCGGCCATCGCCGCGGCGGCCTCCTGGGTGCGCGCCGTCTGGGCCCCGAGGTCGCGATCGTCGTAGTCGAGGGTGGCGTTCGCCCAGCCGAGGAGCGCGTGCCGGTCCTCCTGCGGCACGCCGAGGAGCCCCGCGATGGCCTGGAGCGGCAGTTCCGCGGCGAGGTCGACGAGCAGGTCGCACTCGCCCCGGGCCAGCGCCGCGTCGACGATGTCCCCGGCCCGGCGACGCAGTTCGGCTTCCATCGAGCCGAGCGCACGGGGTGACACCGCGGGCGTCACGAGCCGACGCAGCACCTGGTGGCGGGGCGCATCGGTCATGTTGAGCAGCACCCCAGCCGCGAAACCGCCGGGCAGATCCTCGATGAGCGTGCCACCGCCTTCGGGCCGGGCCGGACACAGCCCCGACACGAACGCGCCGGCATCGCCCGCGACCCGCATGACGTCGGCGTGCCGCGTGATCACCCAGAACCCTTCACCCCCGGGCGTCGCCGCGGTCGGCTCGTGCCACGCCACGGGCGTCTCGACCCGCAGCTGCGTGAACACCTCGTGCGGGAACCCGTTGGCGAAGCGGTCGAGGTCGGTGAGGTCGATCCCCGCGGGGACCCGCGTCACGGTCACGCGGCCGAGGCTAGGCGTGCCGCGGTGCACCGCTCACCCGCCGGTACCGTTGCGACCCGTGACCGCGCCGCCGCCCCGCCGCTCCGGCATCCTCGCCGGACCCGTCTCCGGCCCCGAGCGGCTCGCCGCCGAGTACCCCGCGGTGGAGGGGCTCCCCGGGCTGCCGCTGCTGCACCGCGCCTCCGGCACCACGGGTGCCCTCGTGTCCTTCGGTGAGGACCACGTGGTGCTGCGCACCGCCAGCGGCGCCGAACGCCGCCTCAGGTACTCGCCCGGCGCAGTCGCCCACGAGGGTCGGGCCGTGCGCCTCGTGCCACCGCGGACGCGCCCCGCGACCGATCGCCGCAACGCCCCCGACCTGCGCGGTGGGACCGTCTCGGCCCAGCGCACCGCGTCGGGGAGCCGAGCCGTCGTCGGCGCGCGGGCGCGCACCGCGCGAGCCTCGCGGATCCTCGTCGAGGGCGTCCACGACGCCGAGCTCGTCGAGCGGGTCTGGGGCGACGACCTGCGCGTGGAGGGCGTGGTGGTCGAGCGCCTCGACGGCATCGACGACCTCGCGGCCGTGGTCCGAGCGTTCGCGCCCGGCCCGGGTCGGCGGCTCGGGGTGCTCGTCGACCACCTCGTGCCCGGCAGCAAGGAGGCCCGGATCGCCGAGGCCGTGCGCGATCCCAACGTGCTCGTGCTCGGCACCCCCTACGTCGATGTGTGGCAGGCCGTGCGCCCGGCCGCGGTCGGGATCGAGGCCTGGCCGGTCGTCCCGAAGGGCACGCCCTGGAAGGAGGGGGTCGCCGAGGCGCTCGGCGATCCGGACCTCCGGGCGCTCTGGCGCCGGATCCTCGGCTCGGTGCACGGTTGGCAGGACCTCGAGCAGCCCCTGGTGCTGGCGGTCGAGTCCCTCATCGACTTCGTGACCGACCCGGCCGGCTGACCCCGCCTCCTCCCGGCGCCGACCGGCCTCTGCCAGACTCTGCCTCCGCACCGAGGACCGGGGGGACCCCATGCGCCGTGCCGCCACCGTCACGCTGTCCGTGCTCGCGCTCGTCGCGTCGCTCGCCGCCTGCGGCGGGGACGACGACGCCAGTCCCGGGAAGCCGACGCAGCCGACCGCGAAGTTGCCGACCCTCGACATCCTCGTGACGAACGACGACGACTACGCGGCGCCCGGCATCGACGCGCTCGTCGAACG
Organism: Actinomycetes bacterium; assembly: GCA_046075855.1. GTDB lineage: Bacteria > Actinomycetota > Acidimicrobiia > IMCC26256 > IMCC26256 > IMCC26256. The sequence continues at coordinate 6,890 of JBJTQX010000126.1, read as the reverse complement.
CCTGCGGGCGCTGCCCGGGGTCAAGATCACGGTCGTGGCTCCAGCCACCAACCAGTCCGGGACCTCCGATCGCACGACGCCTGGCCCCGTGACCGGGCTCACGGCCTCGGAGGTCACCACCGCGAGTGGGTATCCGGCGACGGCCGTGGCCGGCTTCCCGGCCGACTCCGTGAACTACGCGCTCGACGTGCTGGAGCTCTCCCCCGACCTCGTGGTGTCCGGGTCGAATGCGGGCCAGAACCTCGGCGTGGTCGCGCCGATCTCGGGCACCATCGGGGCGGCCCGCACCGCGGTGCGTCGCGGCTACCCGGGCGTGGCCGTGAGCCAGGGCCTCGGCGATCCGACCGACTACTCGCCGAGCGTCGACGTGGCCGTGCAGTGGATCGAGGTGAACCGAGCCGCGCTCGCCGGGAGCGCGGACCGTTCGGCGCTCCTCGAGGTGGTGAACGTCAACGCACCTCAGTGCACGGTGCGCGGGGTGGCCACCGTTCCGCTGGCCACGGCCCCCAACGCCGAACCGGTCGACTGCGAGAGCCGGGCCGCGGCCGGACCCGACGACGCGGCGTCCTTCGCCCATGGGTTCGCCACGATCACGTTCCTGACCGCCGAAACGCAGACGGTCACGAGCACGACGTCGTGGCCGGCGCCCTAGCGCTCGGAAGCTGAACGGTCAGCCCTCGCGGGGCGGCCGCTTCGCGTTGCGGAGCCGGCCCCGATCGCTGGCCGAGAGCACGGTCTTGCGCAGCCGCACGCTGGTCGGCGTCACCTCGACGCACTCGTCCTCGGCGATGAACTCGAGGGCCGCCTCGAGCGACAGCAGACGGGGCGGCACGAGGCGCACGAGGTCGTCGGAACCCGCGGCCCGCATGTTCGTGAGCTTCTTCTCGCGCGTCGGGTTGACGTCCATCTCGTCCGGGCGGGAGTTCTCCCCCACCACCATGCCCTCGTAGACGTCCACCCCCGGACCGATGAGCAACGCCCCGCGCTCCTGCAGCGACATGAGGGAGTACGTCGTGCTCACCCCGGTGCGGTCGGCCACCATCGAGCCGTTCGGGCGGGTGCGGATCTCGCCGACCCACGGCATCCAGCCGTCGAACACGTGGTGGAGCATGCCGGTGCCCCGGGTCTCGGTGAGGAACTCCGTGCGGAACCCGATGAGCCCGCGGGCCGGGACCCGGAAGTCCATGCGGACCCAGCCGGTGCCGTGGTTCACCATCTGTTCGAGCCGTCCCTTGCGGAGCGCGAGCAGCTGGGACACCACGCCGAGGAAGTCCTCGGGCACGTCGATGGTGAGCCGTTCGACCGGCTCGTGCACCTTGCCGTCGATCTCGCGGGTGACCACCTGCGGCTTGCCGATCGTGAGCTCGAAGCCCTCCCGGCGCATGGTCTCGACGAGCACCGCGAGCTGGAGCTCGCCGCGCCCGCGGACCTCCCACGCGTCGGGGCGCTCGGTGTCGTTGACCCGCAGGGACACGTTGCCGATGAGCTCCTGGCGCAGCCGCCCCTCGAGCACCCGGGCCGTGAGCTTGTCCCCGTCGCGGCCGGCGAGCGGCGAGGTGTTGATGCCGATCATCATCGAGAGGCTCGGCTCGTCGACCTGGAGCACCGGCAGCGGCCGTGCGTCCTCGAGGTCCGCCAGCGTCTCGCCGATCGTGATATCGGCGATGCCCGCCACCGCGATGATGTCCCCGGGGCCGGCCGAGGGCACCTCGACGCGCTCGAGCGCCTCGGTCATGTAGAGCTCGGTGATCTTGGCCCGCTCCACGCTGCCATCGGTCCGACACCACGCGACCGTCTGCCCCTTGCGCACCTCGCCGTTGCGCACCCGCAGGATCGCGAGGCGACCGAGGTAGGGCGAGGCGTCGAGGTTCGTGACGAGCGCCTGGAAGGGGTGGCCCTCCTCGTAGGCCGGCGCCGGGATGTGCTCGATGATGAGGTCCCGCAGCGGCGCGAGGTCCGTGCCCTCGGTGCCCTGGTCGAGCGAGGCCCAGCCGGCCTTGGCGTTCGTGAACACGATCGGGAACTCGATCTGGCGCTCGTCCGCGTCGAGGTCGAGGAACAGCTCGTAGACCTCGTCGAGCACCTCGGCGATGCGGGCGTCCGGACGGTCGACCTTGTTGATGACGAGGATCACCGGCAGGCGCTGCTCGAGCGCCTTGCGCAGCACGAACCGGGTCTGCGGGAGCGGGCCCTCACTCGAGTCCACGAGCAGGAGCACGCCGTCGACCATCGCGAGACCCCGCTCGACCTCGCCACCGAAGTCCGCGTGACCCGGCGTGTCGATCACGTTGATCTTCACGTTCCCGTAGTCGATCGCGGTGTTCTTCGCGAGGATCGTGATGCCCTTCTCGCGCTCGAGGTCGTTCGAGTCCATGACCCGCTCCGCGACCTCCTGGTTGGCCCGGAACGCTCCGGACTGCCAGAGGAGGGCGTCGACGAGCGTGGTCTTGCCGTGATCGACGTGCGCGACGATGGCGACGTTGCGCAGGTTCTCGCGCGCGGGCATGGGGGTCCTTCCGGAGGGATTCGCCGTCGCGTCGGGGTCGCGGGCATCCGGGGAGGCTACCCGGTCGGCCGGTTCGGCTCAGCCGAGCGCAGCCTCGATGGCCGCCACGAGCTCGTCGGCCTCGGGCTCCACCATCGGCGAGAACCGGGCGATGACCGTGCCGTCGCGGGCCACGAGGAACTTCTCGAAGTTCCAGCGGATGTCCCCGGTGTGGCCCTCGGCATCCGCGGTCGGCGTGAGCCGCTCGTAGAGCGCGTGGCGGCCATCGCCGTTCACCTCCACCTTCGCGGTGAGCGGGAAGTCCACGCCGTAGGTGGTCGAGCAGAACGCGACGATCTCCTCGTGGGTGCCCGGCTCCTGCTCGAGGAACTGGTTGCACGGCACGCCCACCACCGTGAAGCCCCGCTCTCGGTACTGCTCGTGGATCCGCACGAGCCCCTCGTACTGCGGGGTGAGGCCGCACTGCGAGGCCACGTTCACGATGAGCGTCACCTGCCCGTCCGTCGCGGCGAGGGCCTGCGGGGTGCCGTCGATGCCGTCGATCTCGATGAGGTGGATGGACACGGTCGTCTCCGTTTCGTCGTGGGAGCCCGAACGCTACCGGCGCGAACCCCGGTGGGCCGAAGGGCGCATTCGCGGCCCGGACCCTCAAGCCGCGGGAAGGGCCGGGCCGATACGTCGCCACAGAGCGTGGTCGATAGGGCCACGCGGAACGAACGGAGCCAGCATGCGCATCGTCGGGAGCGGAGCCCGGCGGTACACCCTCGGAGCGGGGGCGGCCGCACTCACCATCGGAATGCTCGCCGGATCCCTACCGGCCGCCGGCGCGGCGCCCGCCGCCTGCGCCGAGGCCGCACCGGCCTGGTCGGCCCGCCGGGTCATCGGTGCGCCGTGTCCGACCGCCGCCGGGATCGCGGCGGTCACGCCCCCGTCGAGTCGACCCGCAGCGCTGGCCACGAACGGCGTGTACACGGTACCGGCGTCCATTGACCCGACCGGGCGCACCGAGGTCTCCGAGGCCCTCGCCAGCTGGCTCGCCACGATCCCGGCCGCCACCGCCGCCGCCCCGATCACCGTGCGGTTCCAGCCCGGTGCGACCTACTGGTCCGACTACACGATCCCCCTGCGCAAGGCCCCCTCGGCCACCGGTGGGATCCTCGGCGCCATGTGGAGGTCGCTGCCGGCCTTCAACCTCTCGCACACGACGATCGACCTCAACGGGGCGACCATCTCGCAGCGCACCACGACCCCGTGGCGGGTCGGCACCGGGCCGGTGCTCGACGCCCGCAAGCGCTGGGGCGGCCCGATCCTGTTCACTGCCGGCGCCACGAACGTGCGCATCACCAACGGCACGCTCTCCGGTTCGGCGACTCCGGTCCGCTACGACCCGAACCGTGAGGACTGGATGGGCATCCTCATCGGGGGCGACAACGAAGATGACGTGGCCCAGAACATGCGGGTCGACCGGGTCACGATCCGCAACGTCTGGGGCGACGCCATCTACCTCGCCAGCCAGACCGCCCGCGGCAAGCTGCTCAAGGACGTGACCATCGAGGACAACGTGGTGCGCGGCACCGGTCGCCACGGCATGACCATCCACGGCGGCACGAACCTCACCATCCGCCGCAACACGATCAACGGCGTGTCCCGGCTCGTCTTCGACTCCGAGCCCGCCGCGGTCCACGGCTGGAGCGACGTCACCATCACCCAGAACACGGTGGCCGTGGGCTCCCTCGGCTTCCTGCAGTACGTCGGGCAGCGTCAGAGCCCGGCGTCCGGCCTGCGCATCACCGACAACACCATCACGAGCGGCCACCTCGTCGTCGAGGTCGGCAACGGCTCGGACTCGCTGCGCCAGGGCATCACGATCACCGGCAACCGGAGCCTCGACCCGACGGAGTTCCGACGCTCGGTGCTGCACCGCAACCTCGTGACCGTGAACCGCTGGGCCGGGGTGACGATCGCCGACAACCAGGACCGGGTGCACGTGAACTCCCAGCCCTTCGCGGTCGACGCCTCGACCTCACCGGGTGCGGCCGTGCGCGGCAACGCCTGGGCGGGTTCGGCGGTGGCTGCGCTGCGCTGACCCGACCCGGGGCGGTTGGCTACCCTTCCGGCACCCGCCGCGGACCCGGTCCGCGGCCCGGCCGCAGGAGCGCCCATGTTCGCCTCGATCGTCGTCGGCACCGACGGTTCCGACCGCGACCTCGAGGTCGTGCGCGCTGCGGTGCGCTGCGCGACCCTCAGCGGCGGCACCGTGCACATCGCCCACGGGTTCCGACCCATCACCTCGGTGGCGGCCGGGCTCGCCGACGGCGCCCCCGGCGCGGCCTCGGTCGATTTCGAGGCGCTCGACGAGGCCGTCGAGGCCGAGAACCGTCACGCCATCGGCGCAGCCACCGCAGTGGCTGCAGAGGCCGGGGTGGCCACCACCGAGCACTCGGTGGCCGGCGACGCCGCCGACGTGCTGCTCGAGCTCGCCGACCAGGTGCAGGCCGACCTCGTCGTGATCGGCAACCATGGGCTCCACTCGCGCAAGCGGTTCCTCCAGGGCAGCGTCGCCAACCGGGTCGTGCACCACGCGCGGTGCTCGGTGCTCGTCGTCGACGTCGAGCCCCGCCGCTGACGCGACCGTTCAGTCCGCGAGCAGCACCTCGGCGAGGCTGCGCCACTCCGCGACCGGCAGCGTCATGTCGGCCCGCAGCACCTGCACGCACACGTGGTCGGCACCGGCCGCGTGGTGCTCGGCGACCCGCTCGGCCACCGCCTCCGGTCCGCCCCAAGCCACGAGCCCGTCGACGAGCCGGTCACTCGCCGCCTTCGGGTCGGCCCAGTCCGCGTCGTCGAACCCGAGCGTGCGCAGGTTCCGCTGGTAGTTCGGCGCCCGCAGGTACACCGCGAGGCCCTGGCGCGCGATCGCCCGCGCCGTGTCCGGATCCGACTCGAGCACCACCATCTGCTCGGGGGCGAGCAGGGCGTCCGGACCCATCGTCGCCCGGGCCCGGGCCGTGTGCTCCGGCGTCGTGAGGTACGGGTGTGCACCGCTGGCCTGGGCCGCCGCGGTCTCGAGCATGCGCGGGCCGAGGGCCGCGATGACCCGACCCGGGTCCTCGCTCGGGCCGACCGCCGCGAACATCGCCTCGTCCATCGCCCGCAGGTAGGCCTGCATGTAGGCGAGGGGCTTCGAGTAGTCGTGCTTGCGGAGCCGCTCCACGAGGTGGTGGTGGCTCACGCCGAGCCCGAGCAGGAACCGACCCGGGTAGGCCTCGGCGAGGGTGCGCTGGCAGGCCACGGTGGTCATCGGGTCGCGCGCGTAGATGTTGGCGATGCCGGTGGCGAGCCGCAGCCGCTCGGTGGCGGCGAGCAGCGTGCCGGCGGCCACGAACGGGTCGCGGCCCACCGCCTCGGGGACCCACAGCGTCGGGTAGCCCATGGCATCGAGCTCACGGCAGGCCGCCTGCACGTCGCGGGTCGGGTGTGCGTCGAGCACCCCCGACCAGATCCCGATGCGTCCGATGTCGATGGCCACGAGCCGCTCCGTTCCCCGCGGGCGCGCCGCCCGGTCGGGGCACCTTAGGCTCGCCCCCGACGGGCGCGCCGCGACCCGGGGAGGGGCACGCCGCCGTGGACGGCATCCGACCGCACACCGCGCACGAACGCGACCTCGAGGTCGAGGGCTGGGGCGACATCGTGTCCTGGCGCACCCTCGTGTCCGGTGACCGCACCCCCACCGCGGGCCTCACCGCGGGCACCGCCGAGATCCAACCCGGCGCGACCGTGGACGGTGCGCTCCACCACCACGCGCCGCACGAGCTCTACTACTTCCTCTCCGGGCGGGGGCACGTGCACCTGGACGGGGTCGAGCAGCCGGTCGAGGCGGGTTCGGTGGTCTTCGTCCCCGGGGGCACGCCGCACTTCGTGCGCAACTCCGGCGACGAGGTGCTGCGGCTGCTCTACGTGTTCCCGGTCGACTCGTTCGGCGACGTGGAGTACGTGTTCCCGGACCGCTGATGCGCCGGTCGACGCCGGCTCAGGCGTCGAGGTGGTCGAGCAGGATCCCGCAGGCGTCGGCCTGCCCGGCGAACACCACGCCGACGTGGTCCTCCCCCTCGTACTCGCGGTGCGTCACGTCGCTGCCGAGGGCGCGGGCCGCGTCGATGTAGGCGTGCTGCCAGGCCGGCACCACGGTCGCGTCCGCGGTGCCGGTGGCGATCCACACCGGCGCGGTGGCGCGTACCCGACCGGCGGAGGTCTCGGCCATCCGTTCCAGCCACCGGTCGACCCGTTGCGGGTCGGGACGGAGCAGCGGGCCCTCACGCCGTTCGACCTCGGCCGCGAGCGCGCCGAGTTCGAGGCAGGTGCGTCGGTTCCACTCGGCCTCGAG